>JAFPAS010000181.1 GCA_017424205.1 Prevotella sp.
AATGCCACGTCGCCCAGGTGATATTGCAACATGTTATTGTGACCCGACGAAAGCGAAGCTAGAATTGGGTTGGGAGGCGCAGTACGGTATAGAGGATATGTGCCGCGATTCATGGCGTTTTCAGTGTAATGTGTCTGAAGATTAAAATCTCCCAGAGCCAATGCGCATAACACCGATAGCCTATTTCCGTTCTCCCTTTGTATCGAAGTTCGGTATACCTCGGCAAAGTGGTATTATAGATACACTAGAGGGCGAGGTGGTATTCTGTCCTCCATATGATAATGCAGATGCAGTCAGAGGACTAGACGGATTCTCGCACGTATGGATAATATGGGGATTCTCAGAAAACTTGCCGGACGAGAACGAACATACTTCATCAAGTATTTCGTTGACGGTTCGTCCTCCTCGTTTTGGCGGCAATGAACGCATCGGGGTTTTTGCTTCACGTTCACCGTTTCGTCCCAATGGGCTTGGGCTTTCTTGTGTAAGACTAAAAAGCATTGTTGATGGACGACTTACGGTATATGGTGCAGATCTTATGGACGGTACACCGATATACGACATCAAACCATATGTTCCATATGCCGACTGTATGACAGACGCTACTGGAGGATATACCGACAAGAAAAAATGGCGACTGTTAGATGTTATATTTCCAAAACATTTACAGATAACGCTTTCTGAAAGTGATGTTAAGACAATAATTTCTGCTCTACAGCAAGACCCGCGTCCGCATTATCATAATGACGAGACTCGAATATATGGTATGCCGTACGAAAAGAAGGACATACGCTTTCGCGTTGAGGGCAATACTGCAGAGGTAGTTGAAGTTAAGGAATGACTTTGGGGTGTTGTCTTGAGGTTGTAAGCTGTTTGGGATGTAAGGCCTTACTGCCTTGAAGTGATTACGGCTTCAGATTATTTATGACTTCTTTAGTTGCATATTCGTCAATAATATAAAAGAATTAGAAATACACAAAAAATATCTATGAAAAAAACAATTACATCTTTAGTTTTGGCAACAGCCATAGCAGTTCCTGCTGCAGCACAGCAGTATGGACTGGTTGATATGCGCAACTCTAATCATGCGGTTATGGTTAATACCACATTGGGCGCAACACAGTGGACAGGCGGATTTTGGAAAGAACGTTTTGACGTATTCCATAAAGCCTCTATACCTTCAATGTACAAGACATGGAAGAGCAAAGAAGGAAAGGGATGGAATAACTTCCTTGTTGCATCAGGCCATATGGAAGGCGAACATCATGGACCAGCATTCCATGATGGTGACATGTATAAATGGTGCGAGTCTCTGGCTGCAGTATATGCAGTAACACGTGACCCAGAACTTGATGCCATTATGGACGAGTTTATCTCGCTTGTTGCAGCATCACAGCGTGAAGACGGATATATACATACTCAGGTAAATATTGCAGAACTCAATGCAAAGAAAAAGAGAGCAGAGAACAAAGACAACACTGTTGTCGGCACAGCGACTGGCAAAGGTACAGATGGTGCATTAGGTAACAAACTGAATTTTGAGACATATAATCTCGGTCATCTTATCACGTCAGCATTGGTGCATAAGCGTGCTACAGGCAAGACGACGTTTTATAATGTGGCTTTGAAAGCTGCCGACTTCCTTATCAATTTCGCCAAGACCAATCCAGATGAATTAGCAAAATGTGCAGTATGCCCTTCACACTATATGGCTGTAGCAGAGTTGTATCGTGAGACAGGCGAGCAGAAATATCTTGATTTGGCACAGACACTGATAGACATACGCGGTTCGCAGCCAGACGGCACAGACGATAATCAGGACAGAGAGCCATTCCGTGAACAGTATACGGCACGTGGTCATAGTGTCCGTGCCAATTACCTTTATGCTGGCGCAACAGATCTTTATGTTGAAAGCGGCGAAGAGCAGTTAATGAAGAACCTTCAGCCAATTTGGGAGGACATCGTATATCGCAAGATGTATATTACAGGTGGATGCGGTGCACTGTATAACGGAGTTTCTCCAGACGGTACAGACTATAAACCAGTTAACTGGCAGCAGATTCATCAGGCATACGGCCGTCCATATCAGTTGCCGCAGTCGACAGCTCATAACGAAACTTGTGCAAATATTGGTAATATGCTGTTCAACTGGCGCATGCTTCAGGCAACAGGCGATGCTAAGTATGCAGACATCGTTGAAACATGTCTTTACAACAGCATTCTAACTGGTATCTCGCTTGACGGAACAAAATATCTTTACACAAATCCATTACGTCTTTCAGACGAGTTGCCATATAAACTAAGATGGAGCCGTGAGCGCAAGGCTCTAATATCATGCTTCTGCTGTCCTCCAAACACGCTGCGCACTCTTTGTGAGACACAGGAATATGCATACACGCTGGCAAAGGAGAAGAAGAACGACAAGGGTAAGACAATGCCAGGTGCACTATTTGTCAATCTATATGGTGAGAACAACCTCAGCACCGTACTTAACGGCAAGCCGCTCATCGTCTCACAGAAGACAGGATATCCTTTTGATGGACGTGTAGAACTTGTAGTGAATGCTGTAGGAAAGAAGTCGCTCGAGACAATCAACCTCCGTATACCAGAGTGGTGTACAAAGGCTACTGTAACAGTAAATGGCGAAGCACAGCAGGTTGATATTAAGCCTAATACATATGTTGAGTTAAATAGACTGTGGAAGAAGGGCGACGTTATAGTGCTTGATATGGATATGCGTGCCCGTCTGATAGAATCACATCCGCTTGTAGAAGAGTCACGCAATCAGGTAGCTATCAAGCGTGGTCCGATAGTATACTGTCTGGAACAGCAGGATGTTGATGCCAATATAGACAATGTTGTAATACCAGCCGACATTAAACTTGTTCCTGTAGAGATGGTCATTGACGGTTCGAAGATGGTAGCCCTTGAAGGTACAGCCAAGCTTATGGACGATACCTCTTGGAAGAATACCCTTTACCGTGAGGTAGGAAAGTCTGACAAGAGCGTTAAGATACGTCTTATACCGCATTACGCTTACGGTAACAGAGGAATGCAGGACATGACAGTCTGGATGCCTCTGTCAAGATAGTAGATTTCATGGTGAGTGGGAGAGGGAAACTTCTTTCCCTCACCTTTATTTTATTTATACTTCGAAATATTAGCAATGAAGATATACAAAATATTTTTGTTTTCAGTTCTGCTGTTGTTTAATGTTCCTTCGTTTGCTGCAGACATATATGTGTCCCCAAACGGAAAGGACACTAACGACGGCACAATTGATAAGCCATACAAGACCGTTCGTATTGCTCTGCGTCATGCACGCAATCTCCGCCGTCTTGATGATAAGAGCATAGAAGGCGGTATATCAATACACCTTCTGCCAGGCACGCATTATCTTTACGAACCGCTCTATGTCAGGCCAGAAGATAGTGGCACAACAGACAGCCCTACGATAATAAAAGGTGACAATGCAGTCCTCTCCGGCGGTGTTACAGTCAGTGGATGGAAGAAGAAAGGTAAGTATTATGTTGCAGACTCTCCATCCTTTAATGGTAACCTGATAGATTTCAGACAGTTATATATTAACGGAGAGAAGGCTGTCAGAGCACGTGATGTGGCTAATTTTGACGATATGTCACATATCCTCTCGCTTGATAAGGTTAATCATATCATATATGTTCCAGCGACAAAGCAAATTAAGGCACTTGCGGCATCATATCGTAGTAAGACCATTCTTCAGCAGCAACCTGCCGAGATGGTTCTTCACGAAATGTGGTGTGTAGCCAATCTGAGAATAAAAAGCATCGAAGTGAAAGGTGATTCAGCCGGCATTACGTTCCATCAGCCAGAATCAACAATACAGTTTGAGCATCCTTGGCCTTGTCCGATGGTTAATACAAAACCGTTCACAACAGATGATGGTCGAGTGCTGAACCTGAATTCAGCCTTTTATCTCACTAATCATATCTCATTACTTGACACACCTGGTGAATGGTATCATGATGTGCGCAACCACAAGATATACTACTATCCTAAGCATGGCGAGACTATCAAGGAGGCTGTTGTCCCAGCTCTGGAGACCCTTGTCGACGTAGAAGGTACGCTTGACCGTCAGGTTAGCAATATCAGATTTGAGAATATCACTTTTGCCCATACTACATGGATGCGTCCGACAACCGACGGACATGTGCCTTTACAGGCTGGCATGTATCTGTATGAAGGATACAAACTACGTCCGCAGACTATTCGTCCTGATAGAAATAACAAACTCGACAATCAGGGTTTTCTCGGCCGACCAGCATCAGCGGTTGAAGTGTCTTATGCGTCAGACATAAACTTCGACAAGTGCCACTTTACGCAACTTGGTTCTACAGGTCTTGACTATGTAGAAGGCACCCAGCGCGGAATAATCTCCAACAGCCGCTTTACTGACATCGCAGGTAACGGTATTGTGGCAGGTTCATTCTCTCCTTCATCGTTTGAGACACATCTCCCTTACGACCCACAAGACCGCCGCGTAATCTGTAACGGACTTATAATAGCTAACAATCTTGTCAGCAACGTCTCTACTGAAGACTGGGGTGCTCTGGGCATTTGCTGTGGATATGTTTCTGACTTTATCATAGCGCATAATGAGATATCAG
>JAFPAS010000182.1 GCA_017424205.1 Prevotella sp.
CAGGTGTCCAGAAAAGGAAGAACCACCAAACCCAGTCTGTGACAAAGCGTGAGAAAACGATGGCGTAAGTCTGCTTGTAACGGAAGAGTTCTTTCCACGAAACACTGGCTTCTGCTTCTGACGCTGCAACTTCTGTTTCTTTCTCCTCCTCGTCAGACTGGATATATGCCAGTTCGGCTGCATTGACACGCTTATTCTCTGCAGGTGACTTATATAGTATCCACCAGAAAACAAGCCAGATAAAACCAAGCAAACCTGTGATAATGAAAGCCCAGCGCCAGCCCCACTGCAGTGTGATGGCGGTAACTATGATTGGTGCGACGATGGCACCAATGGTTGAACCCGAATTGAAAATTCCTGTTGCATAAGCACGGTCACGCTTAGGAAACCACTCGGCTATTGTCTTCACAGCTGCAGGGAAGTTACCTGCTTCGCCTACTCCAAGTACAGCACGTGCCGCACCGAACCCGAATACAGACTTAGCAGCAGCATGAACCATTGCACCTACGCTCCATATTACTATCGCTACAGAATATCCAAGTTTGCTGCCAAGCTTGTCGAGCATACGTCCGCAGACGAGCATTCCGATGCCATAAGCCACCTGAAATGCTGTAACAATATAGCCATAATCTGCCTCTGTCCAATGCAGGTCGTCTTGGATATAAGGTTTCAGCAGACCAATGACCTGACGGTCAATATAATTAATGGTAGTAGCGAAGAATAGTAGTGCCACTACGGTCCATCGAACATTTGTTCGTTTCTGATTGTTTGTCATAGTAATTTATATTTATCGGTATATTAATTTATTCAAAAGCTAAGGTAACGAAGACGATGAAAATGGAAAAGTGTCTCATTCTTAACTGTCAGTACGAGCTTTATGCATCACAAACGGCAGGATGACATATTAAAGATGAAAGAGACGTTTCCGCTTTCCGTTTTCACTTTTCCGTTTTCACTTTTCCGTCCACCGCTTATGCTGACGAAGCCTTCAGCTTTCTTCATTACCCTTTCGTCTGTTCTCTGAAACTCTTTGGCGACATGCCCTGCGACATCTTGAATGTCTTGCTGAAATATTTCGGGTCAGAGAATCCGCAAGCATATGCTATATCTGAAGTGCTTTGTCCAGAAGTACGCAGCAATTCACATGCTCTTTTCATTCGAGCCTCACGCAAGAAGTCGGCAGGTGTAACGCCAAGTAACGTGTGCATCTTACGGTTTAGTGATGAACGGCTCATAGCTGTTGCTTCTGCTATATCCTGAACACTAATTCCGCTATTGCTCATATTCTCATTAACGAAATTGACAAGACGTTGCATAAACGCCCTATCTTCCTGCGACATATGAGGAGACAATACCTCTACTGTCGGCTGTGGAGCAACAGCAGGCTGTTCTGCATTCCTTGCCGGCTGCTCTGCTACAGTTTCAGCAGCCTCAGACATATTCTTCTCATGTATTATCTGTGCACGTTCCTTTTCCTCTACAAGCATCAGATATGCCGCTAACGTGTCGCGACGTTGACGCTTTATCGTCCTTATATAAAAATACGTATATACCACGCCAGTAATTACTGCCGCAATAAGGAGATAGAGCAAGAATTGTCCGTACCATGTCTCAAAAAATTTCGGCTCAACGATGATTGTCAGCTTCTTGGTGTTCTGCGTCCACTGACCCATAGCATTGGTAGAACGAATCTCTAACAGATGCTCACCTGGATCAAGATTATAGAACGTAATCTCGCGGTTCAGCGTAGGCTTCGACCACCGTTCGCCGTCCATACGTGTCACATACCATATATTCTTCGAGTTACGATAGTCGAGTGTGGCGTATTTCATCGATAGCGAGCGCTGAGATGATGACAAGTGAATGGTGTCTGAAAATCCTGCACAATAGTCGGCAGGCAATCCAGCAATAGAGACCTCTGTCAGCGCTATCTGCGGTGAATCAGCCGGCTTTTTCAAAGCAGAAAGAGGCACTACTACTGCACCGTTCTCCAATGAGAGCAGTAATCGTTTTTCTTTGACAAGTATCGGGCGAGCATCCGCAAATCTCAATGTCGCTCCCCAAAACGCAGGCAGGAAAGTCAGCAACTCTTTATTGCGAACATCCATAATTGTCAGATGGTCGTTCTGCTGCAGCAGCAGCTGGTTGTCGTCAATCACATAGAGAGTCTGCACGATATCAGAAATCAGTCCATTAGCTGTGGTCACATGCTGCAATTCGAGCTTATCTTTTCTTAATTCCTCATTGTTAATCAAGCCAATGCCTCCACTTTCTGTGCTGACAGCAGCCATTCCGTTGTTCATGATAACGATATCTGTTGTTGCGGATGTTGTAAGACTTGCATTACGGTTTGCTTCACGAGTGTGATAGGTCCACTTACCTTCTACTGCGCCCCCCTTATATATATTCTCGCTAACAGCCAGACCTGTTGTTGTGACTGCAAGCAACGTGCCGTCTTTCATAATGTTTATGCGGCGCACCTTTGCAGCTTCCGTAGGATATGCTGAGTTCTTTTCTGCCACATTGATTACGGCGACACGTTCTTTTGCCGCATCAGGATTAGCAATCATACATAGCGAATTGCCAAACGTTCCGAGCCAAATTCTTCCTTTTTGATCCTCTTGTATGTCATATATACTTAATTTCCCCACCTGCGGCATATTTGCTGGCACGATATGCTCCACATCATATTCTATAGCTCCAGCTACAGAATGACGCTTTCGTAGTCTGTACAAACCATCAGGCTTTGTACCTATCCAGAGATTGCCTTTTCTATCCTCAAGCATGGAATAGGCTGAAACAAAATTAACAGGAGCCTTATGTATTCTTCCATCTGCACCAAGAAAACCCTCAAGGCGTAAATCAGGTGACAAACGCGCAATGCTTCGTGTATTACGCAACGCTATCCATACCGTACCGTCACGTTCTTTATACATCATGCGTACTACGTCTTCTGGCAGTCCTGCTATCTTACGCCACGGTGTTTTGTGCTTGCTAATTCTATATAGTCCGTTGGCATTCTTAACCCATATATTTCCGTAACTATCCTGCAAATCAACTGATATTCCTCGTATTACGGTGTCATTGCACTGCAAATCATATTTCCTAATATATTGTTTTTCATCCTCAAGCATTACATTATGCACATGTTGCTTGATATCATCAGCCACAGGACTGAATAGTCCGGAAGTTGTATCGAACAAGAACAAATTGTCATCCATACGGCAGTATATATTACCGCATGCCTGCTTACCAGCCTTCTGTACTTCCGTATCTGAAATTATATTGCGAATGCGGTCTGTTCTGACATCATTGCCATCACCAGGCTTGGTCTTAAATGACGTGAAGTCATATCCATCATATCTTATCAAACCATTCCACGAGCCAAACCATATCATACCTTTAGCGTCTTCTATGATTTTCGTGACATGCCATAGCTCTACGCCAATACGGTCATCATAGTAAGTTATGCTATATTTCACACTGTCAGTATCTGCTATCTGTCTGATAACATTACGCGCAACAGCAGGAACTACACTCAGCAGGAATAATAGAAATATGCATGCTATTTTGGAAAACAGCATGACATTACGGGCAATATGAAATACATTTATCATAGGAATTGACAGACTTTCATGCCGATCTGCATACAATTTCAACCGTATGTTGCCAGCATAAACAAAGTTGCCTACAAAGTTAGCAAATTATTTTCAATTCTGCGCAAAGCCTGCCGATATTTTTCTTTCTGTGTCAATACAATAATGTTTAATATATTCAATTATGCTATGGTTAGCGCTTCACAGCATATCATACTGCAATGTATTTCTGCTTTAGCGCATTATATTTTCATTGGCATAAATGCTGGCTAACTAACATACCATGCGGCGCTGGCGCTTAAGGCTTATTAGGGAGAATATATATACAAAAAGAATCGGGGCAACGTCATTGCGTTGCCCCGATTCTTTTTATTTCTGATAACCATTTCCTTTATCTGGCATTATAATAGCCAGAATAATATACAGCACAACACCTGGGAAGGCTGCAGAGAATATTGTCAGCACGGCATAGATTACACGTAACAATGTAGGATCAATACCAAAATACTCAGCCAGTCCGGCACACACGCCGAATATCTGTTTATTAGCAGAACGTTCTAATTTCTTTTCCATAAATTATATTTTGCTGCTGTTAGAAATTGGCTTCACACACACAACATCCAAATAAGGATTTGATGTGAAACGGTATCCTGATGCTTATATTGTAGCATCAAGGGGTATTTTTTAGCACGGACGTGTAGTTGGCAGATTGAATGTCTGCTGTATGTCACGCATCTCTTCGTCAGTCATACCGTCTGGTTCAGAACCCATATTGCGTGCACACATGTAGATATTGGCAGCCTTGCAGAGCACATCAGTCTGGTCAAATGCATCCATAATGTCTGTTCCGACAGCTACTGTACCATGCTTCTCCCACAGAACCACATCGTGTTTCTTTATAAGTTCGAGTGTAGCGTCAGCCAGTTCGAGTGAACCAGGCATTGCGTAAGGTACGATGCCGATTCCGAGTGGTGCGAACGCAAGAGTCTCTGGTATCATTGACCACAGCACCTTTGTCATTTCGTCACCCTTAAGGAAACGCTTTATGTGTGACATTGCCACAAGTTCGATAGGATGAGTGTGCAGTGTAGCCTTGTATGTAGAACCTGTAGAAAGGAGATAGTCCTGCATTGCAAGGTGTGATGGCAACTCGCTTGTTGGCATTACTGGCTCATCAGCGATAATCTCATACGATGCGCAGTCGTCGCAAATACGAATGATAGAGCCATTAGCCATAGGCCAGCGTGCGAGGTCACGCATGCGCTTGCCTGTTCCCTTTGCATAGAAATACTTGCCTTTAAGATTTGGCAGCACCTTACCAATCTGCTTTACAGGAGCAATTGCAGGCATTGCAGCAATTTCATCGTCAACAAACTCTGTGATATTCACTGTGATGTTGCCGCCATTACGCTCTGCCCATCCTTTCTGCCAGAGATATCCTGTTACCTCTGCAATCTGATTAATGACAGCCTCTAATCCTGGGCGTCCTTCAAGAATACTTTTCATGTTGTTATGTCTTTATTTTTTAATATTTTTATTTTCAAGGTTTTAGCCTTCGCCTATCCTATGAGTTGCGGCAAGAAGCTTGAGATAATAAGTATCACAATGCCTGTAATCAGCACTGCAATTGTCTTCTGAGAGCATCCCTTCCATTCCTTCAGTATGATTCCCCACACATTAGAGAACACCACATTAAGAGCCATGAGTATACAGAATGCTAATGTCATGAGTGTAGGCGACTCTGTCAGGAATCCTTTACCTAACGAGAGGCCAAAGAACTGGCTATACCATAATGCACCGGCAAGAGCACAGAACACAAGGTTATTAGCCCAGACGTCTGTTTTTGCATAGTCGCCCCATGTCTTGTTCTTATGATTCTGCCAGAAGCAGTATATGGCATTGGTAACGAAACCGCCTAAGGTCACAAGGAATGTAGCAGGAAGCGTCTTATACATATCGGCTGTCAAAGAACCGAAATTGATGTCTTTTCCGAACTCCAGACCAACGTTGAAACATCCGCTCATGAATCCGGCAAGCAGTGCAATAGCTAATCCTTTAGGGAAATTGAAGTCCTTCACTGCCTCTTTCTTCTCTTCCTCAGAGAGAGATGAAGCCTTCATAGAGCCCGCAACTCCGATGACAGCGATGCCAACAAGTGTCACAACAACTCCAAGAATCACGGCGAACGTGAGTGATGACAGCGCATCAAGTTCTGGGAAGAACATATTGAGGAGCACAGGGCCCATGATTGTGCCCAGTCCGGCACATGTGCCTAAAGCTATAGACTGTCCGAGAGCAACACCCAGATAGCGCATAGAAAGACCGAATGTGAGTCCGCCAACACCCCACAACACGCCGAAGAGTATTGTCATTGAGATATTGAACACATTGTCTGCCATGAACAATTCACAAAGCGAATGTCCTTCTGGCACAGCAAGCAGCGCACCGAGGAAAGGCAGTATGAGCCATGCGAATACGCCCTGTACTATCCAGTAAGACTCCCATGACCAGTTCTTTATCTTATTGATGGGCACATAGCAGCTTGACTGGCAGAAAGCTCCTACCGCAATAATCAATAGTCCTATGATTATATCCATATTTGTTGATTATAGATTATGATATAATAAGGAATTAATAGCAAACGAAGCAGGAGCACAATCTTAGAACAGGATTATGCCATTGCTTCGTTTGCATCATTAACAGTTTATTTTATCGCTTTGAAACGACATCAGCAACATACTGGTCGATATCAAGGATGAAGTCCTGTCCTACTGGTACGTTGTTACGAACACAGAACTCGTCGTATACAGCCTGCCATGGCATAGCCTTCTGCTCCTCTACGAGTGCGAGCACCTTGTAGCCTTCGCCTGCGAGTTCGAGCTTAGAAATGAGTTCTTTTGGTTCGAGAAGAGCACGCAGCATGCACTTCTGAGCAGAACGAGAACCGATAACGTATGCTCCGATACGGTTGATTGAGCCGTCGAAGAAGTCAAGTCCGTAGTGTACTCTGTCAAGTGCTCCAGCACGTACGATTTCGAAGAAGAGCTCCTGAGTCTGGTCGTCCATGATTGTTACATGGTCAGAGTCCCAGCGCACTGGTCTTGAAACGTGGAGCATGAGCTCCTTGAGGAATGGAAGAACAGCAGAAACCTTGTCAGCAGGAGACTCTGTTGGGTGATAGTGACCAGTGTCAATTGTCAGCAGCTTGTCATTCTGTGCAGCATATGCTGTGTAGAAATCATGAGAACCAACTGTGAATGACTCAAGACCGATGCCGAATACCTTACCCTCGATACAGTCTTTCATCATAGGCTGCTCCTTCTCAAAAATCTCGTCAAGTGACTTCTTCAGAGTGTTGCGGTAGAGCGCGTGGTTAACGCTAACATCCTTGCATCCGTCATGTACCCAAAGGTTCATGATACAAGGGTCGTTCTGTGCTTCACCCATTGCATTAGCGATGTCGCGGCAACGCTTTGTATGCTCAACCCAGAACTTGCGGATTGACTCGTCAGGATTAGCGAGTGAGAGTGAGCCAGACTTTGGATGTGAGAATGAAGAAGAGTTGAAGTCGAGGAGTGTATCATTCTCCTTAGCCCAGTCAATCCAAGACTGGAAGTGCTCAACTGTCACCTCGTCACGATCAACCACCTGTCCCTTGAAATCACCATAGATTTCGTGAAGGTTAAGTCTGTGACTGCCTGGTATAAGGCTCTTAGCCTTGAGGATGTCCTGACGCAGTTCGTCAATGTTGCGTGCAGCACCAGGGAAGTCGCCTGTTGACTGTATACCGCCTGACATAGCGCCTGCCTGTACCTCGAAACCCTTTACGTCGTCAGCCTGCCAGCAGTGCAGAGAAAGGTGGAAGTCCTGCAATTGCTTAAGAACTTTTTCTGTATCAACGCCAATCTCAGCATAGCGTTCTTTGGCTACTTCATAAGCCTTTGAAATTAATTCTGCTTTCATTTTTCTGTTAGTTTTTAGTTGTTCTTATATATTTTCAAGTTTTTTCTATTTCAAGTAATAAGAGCTTTACCCTTTCTTCGCTACGATATCGAGGAACAACTGGTATTTCTCCTCCCACAATGCGCTATCCTGCGGCATGTATTCCTTCAGCGAGAGTGAGTCTGCAATAATCTTTCTCATCTCCCATATATCACCTACCATGCCTACGGCTTTAGCCTGCACCATGATATTGCCGAGCGCTGTGCCCTCCTGCGG
>JAFPAS010000183.1 GCA_017424205.1 Prevotella sp.
ATACCCATGGCATGTCGGTGATGAGTTCGGGATGGTCGCAGAGCACTGAGAGGTTGTTCTGGCCGTCTCTGACATGGTCTGTGATATCGAGTGTCCATGTGGTTCTGCCTACTGACTGCTTCGGCCATGTGTGTCCGTTGAGTGTGACTGTAGCATAAGAGCCTACACCTTCGAAGAAGAGGAAGTATCGCTTGCCTTGCTTCTTCTCACAGGCGAATGTCTTTTCATATACAGCTGAGCCATGCAGATTGCCGTGCTTGAGCTGACGATATCCGTAGTAGTCGTCCCAGTTGTGAGGGATATTAACATTGGCTGATTTCTCTCCCACTGCCTCGGTATTAGTTGTGATGAGGCGTGTGTGCCAGTTGTCGTTGAGCGAAGTTATCTGACGCTTGCCCTTGCGCTCTGGCGCAGGGAATGTGACAGCTGACTTGCCCATCGGCTTTGATGTAGCCAGCGCAATGCCGCGCTGATCGGCATTGTTCACTGCACAGTAGAAATGATAGACCACTCCGTCGTGCTTCAGCACATAGCTCTTGTGGGCGAACATTTCGTCGTAGTCTTTAGTAGGATATACAAGGTCAGCACCTTCCCACTTCTGCCAGTTGACCAGGTCGCGTGACACAGCGAAGGTGTTGAACGCATTGTACTTGCGCTGAGGGTCGAAAGCAGAAAAATAGAACATAACGTAGAGCGGAGTCTTCTTGCCATCGACAGAATTTCCTTGCCAGTCAGTGAAGTCGGCTATCTGTGCATCGCCGGTGATTATGCCTTGCACCTCCTGCGCAAAGACAGGATTGCCCTCATAGCGCTGCCACTTCTTCATGTCG
This sequence comes from Prevotella sp., assembly GCA_017424205.1. Taxonomy (GTDB): domain Bacteria; phylum Bacteroidota; class Bacteroidia; order Bacteroidales; family Bacteroidaceae; genus Prevotella. The sequence continues at coordinate 831 of JAFPAS010000183.1, forward strand.
TTTGAGAGTGCTATGCCGATGCGTTCTGCCTTATGATTATTTTCTGGATTTACGCCTCCTGCATTATAGAACATCACGAAGCGCTTGCCCAGTGTGCGGTGCTTGTCTTCGTAGACATAACTCTTGTATTGTATGAGTTTCTCCCACCACTGCGCATCCTTATCGTTTATATGCAGTAAAGGCTTGTCAAGTGCCTGCCATTCGTGTGCTGTGGTTATGGCAGGGTCTGCCTCGCCAGTAACGCTGTTCTGACGTTTCTTGTTAGCATCAGTCCACGCCTGACCTATATAGAGCGGTGCGCGTACGCCTTCATAGCCTGTTCCTTCGCCGCCGAGGTATGTCATCCAATAGCGGTTCTTGTATGCCGACATGCGGTAGTCACCATTCCACTGCCACGAAACGAGCGAAGGGAATCCGCCTCGCTGGTTCATATCCCAGCCGCTGGCTTTATAGTCGAGGATGCAACCGAGTGTGCGCCATTCAAGGAGATTGTCGCTCTCGGCAAGCCATGTGGTATAGCCGCGTCCGTCGGTGCCATTACTGCCGTTATATACCACGTATGTCATATACCATTTATTGCCTTCGCGATAGACCGTCGGGCAGTCTATCTTATGGCCGTTGTCGGCAGGAGCAATCACCATTCCATATTTGTATGGCGATTTCACCTCCTCGTATATGCCACGCATTGTGTCGTCTGAGATATTCTGTGCGTATGTCAGCAACGAGCAGAATGCAAGTATCAGCGTAGTGATTTTTTTCATGTCCTGTGAATATTGATTTGGGTAACGTACGATGGTAAATGACGACATATTCATGTCGGTACAGACAGCTGCTCTGCTTACGTTTTGAAAGTACTGCTTCTGACGTGGCAAAAGACTGCTTCTGAGCGGGTCAGACACTGCTTTTGGGCATGCCAAAAGCAGTGTCTTGGATTATTGTCGAAGGCGAAAGAATTGCGTTTGCAAAACACAGGTTTTTCTTACATTGTGTCAGCGTTGCACAAATTCAATGCCCTCTCTGTGTCATCGCACGAAAAACTTAAATTTGTTTGGTATTAATAGAACAGCCAGTCGATTGAGCTATCTGCTCCTGCCAAGGCTGCATCACGTGGCGTAATCTTGTCGGCTGTCGCACCAAGTATAAGGAGGAAGCCCTTTGGAAGATTAAGTGTGTGTGTGCCTGCACCAAGGTTGTATGGATGAACATTAACCTGTGGCATGCCCTTGATGCGTATTGCTGATGTGTAGCATGGCTCCTGCTGGCCGTACTCGCTGGCAGTTGCGTCAATTTCAAGACGTGGAGCCTTTGCGTACTTGGTCTGGTCGTCACGGAAGAAGCCTACGAGGAGTGTGATAGGCTTGTCTGTTGTGAATGTTACTGCTGTTCCTACATTACGCTGTTCCTTAGAAGGAAGGACGTATGCCTGCATGCCGTCGAGTTCTATCGCATAGTCTGTTACAAGAGAGTCGAGGTCAGAGAAGAGTTTTGCACCCTTTTCAACCTTAACGGCAGATACTGGTTTTCCGTTGTATGCTACCTGGCTGAGTGCGGCAGGTGTGAGCGGCTTCAGCTCTACCTTCTCTTCTTTGTATGTTCCGGCTGCCTTGCTCTTAAGCTGAGCTATGTTGCGCTTGAAGTTTGCAAGTTCTTTCTCGTATTCTGGGAGAAGCTCATTCCAGTGCTTCATACGACCGTCGTTGCCTCCGATAGGTATGCGGCGCATTGATGTCTGCATACTATTTGCATAGCGATATGTTGAAGATGTGAGAGCTACGAGTGTGCGATAGTGGGCAAGGCTCTTCTCGAGCAGAGGTACAGCCATCTCAAGTTCGTTGATATCGTTTGTATACTTATAGTTAAGGACATGCTCACAAGCGCGAACCTTCAGACCGAAGGCGTATGCAAACTCACGGTAGCAGTGCATATCGTTACGCAGACGAGCAAACTCCTGAATATTCTTTCCAACACCCGCAAAGGCTGCATCGATGGCTGCCACAGCCTTGTCGCCATGTGCCATAGTCTCGTTAACAATCTGCAGAGGAAGTTCGCCGATGTGCTGCTTGGTGCTTGCTGCCTTCACATTGACGTTGTCTGGGAAGTTCTGGTTGATTGGCAGCGGTGCGCCATGCTCTTTTGCAACATACTCAATGAGTTTCTCTCCGTCTGGACCACAGCTCTCATAGAAGCCTGGATATACGGTGTACTTATACGGATTAACAAGCTGTGAGCAGAACATGCCGAGAAGCAGAGTCTGACGGTTGCCTTCTGTAATACCGAAACGGCGCAGGAGCTTAGGCGCAATTTCGCCGCTCTCCTCCAGAGCCTCACGTATCTTGGCAGCCGATGCCGTTGTCGTGCCGAACTTTACGGCGAGGGTATCATCCCAGTATGCTTTCTCTTCGTTGCGGTCGCGCTGGCAGTTCCATGCGTAGCGTCCCCATGCTGAATACCACATCCAGTCGCGCTCGAGCTGCTTCATGCGGTTTCCGTTAGATGTCTTTACGCTGTCGGCTGTGTATGGCCAGTCCCAGTAAGATGCCTGAGGATAGAGATGAAGCGCATTGGCGTGGTGTGCATTGTGCATAGCCTGTGCTGTCTTCTGTATGAAGTCGGGTGATGACC
>JAFPAS010000184.1 GCA_017424205.1 Prevotella sp.
CCGTCGTCTGGTGTTCCGTTTTCGCCGTTCTGCATATCAGGATAGTACTCGTCAAACTTTTCTGAGGCACCCTTGTTCTGCTTCTTAACAATATCTTCTACGAGTGAGTGGCAGTAAACCTCAACGTTGGTGTAGTAACGCTTTGAGTCGAGGTTGTAGCGTGTAGCGTCTGACGCATCGTTAGGATTAAGTCCGTTCTTTGTCTCCCATGCGTCTGGCATTCCGTCGTTGTCTGTGTCAAATCCTGCAGGGTGAGCACCTGTTGGGAAGTTTGCCTCTGTATAGCCCTTACAGTCACTGACAAGGTCAAGGAGTCCTTGTTTTCTTGAAACAGAACCAGTATATGTCAGCGTGCCATTTGTTGCTTCGTTAACATAGCGCTGGTCTACTTCATCACGATAGAGCGATGAGCCTACATACTGAAGGATGTAGAAACGTGCCATCTCTGCATTATGTGTCGTAACATAACCTGTAGGACATGGCTTATCCATCTTTATCTTCACATACTTGTTTGAGCCGCTTGTCTTATGCTCAACCGTGGTATAATAGCCTTTGTTGTCCTTGCTGTAGTATTCTCCGTCAATAGTTGTCACACCGCTGTCATATTTCACTCCAGCCCAGTCATGGTTTGCCATAGTAGCTTTTGATGTCTTCACTGTGTTACCGCTAATATAGTAGCGGCTCGTCATATCCAGGAACGGAGTGTCCTCGCTGTTGCCAGAACTTGCGACAGAAACCGTTGTTATGCGGTCTGCACTGCCACGTCCTGAAGGACCAGCCTGGAAGTAATTGTTCACCATGTTTATCTGACCGCCGCCAGGACCGCCATAGCATGTACCTTCAGCATTATACATCAGACAGTTGCGGAAGTCTACATTCTCCGCCTCAACGGCATTTGCCCAGTTGTATTTTGAATACTCTGCGTTGCTCTTATAGCCTGTCCAGTTGTAACGTGCACCATTGAAGCGAGGGCCACGATTAGCCACATGGGCTATCATGTTATGATGGAACGATGCCAGCTTGCCGCCCCAGATGCCACCATAGCCGTGCTCTCCCTTGCCATGTCCTGCATTCAAGAGGCTCTCGGCTATAGTACACCACTGCATGGTGAAGCAGTTATTGTCGTAGAACGATGCTACCTCGTCGATGCTCCATGAGAAAGAGCAGTGGTCGAGAATGATGTTCGACTTATTACGCTGCCACATTGCGTCGGCGCCATCGTCAACATTCTTCTCCTGACCGCGGCGGAAACGCATGAAGCGGATTATATTGTTATTGCCTGGCTGCACAGTAAAATAGCGCACAGTGATGCCTGGCGATGGTGCTGTCTGTCCCATGATAGTTGTGTTGTCGCCGATGTTGAGATTGCTCTTCAGGGCTATTACACCTGCCACGTCAAACACCACAATCTTCTTTGCTGTACCGCTTACTGCTGCACGGAGCGAACCTGTGCCGCTGTCGTTGAGGTTTGTAACATGCACAACCTTGCCGCCACGGCCGCCAGTAACAAAACGTCCGTGTCCTTCTGCTCCAGGGAAGGCTGGCGCCTTCTCAAACTGAGCCATTGCAGACAGCGAGACTGCAATGGTAAACATTAATGCTAATAGTTTCCTTGTCATTTGTATTAGTGATTTTATTTTATTATCATCCTGAATTAAAACAGCATTAGGCAGACCTGAAGACTATTGTACATCAGGGCTGCCTCTGCTATAACAATCCTTTTACCTATTAATATATTTCTTTCCGTTGCGAATCACAATGCCACGATAGCTGTCTGGCACACGCTGACCATGCAGATTGTATGTTGCTGTAGTCTGTGGTGCTGCAGTAGTGATATTTGTTATGCCTGACGCAGAACCATATGTCACCTTCATGACGTAACATAGCTGATCACCTGAATTAGTGAATGTGAACGCGTTCTTGCCGCCTATAGGGAACGTCACAACGTCTGGGTTGGCACCGTCCTGATAAGACTTATGCACAATAGCGGTTTCTGCTGTGAATGTATTTCCGTCTACTTCAGCCCAGAATGATGTGCGGTCTGTATCGCCTTCGCCCTTGTTTATGTAACTGTAGAATATCACTTTGGTGGCTGTCTTGCCGCCTGGAGCGACGAAGGTGTTCTGTGCCCCGTTTGATACCTTGATTGACTTGTACTCTGTTCCGTCAACTGTGACGCGGCTGCCTCCAGAGACATTCTTACCAGAATTGCCTGTAATAGTCACTGTAGCACCGTCAGAGAATGTCACACTGTTTGCTGATTCCAGACCATCTTCCCAGAAGTAGAGAACTTCCTCAGTTTCTCCTGTTGACGGAGTGTCAGGGGTTGTTCCGCTATCGCCTGAACCGCTGCCACCGCCAGTTGTGTCGTCATCCTCTACTCCAGGAGGTGTATCCTCACCGTTCTGCATGTCAGGATAGTACTCCTCGAAGTAACCGTCGATGTCTGTCTTGGCGTCAGCACGCTGAGCCTTGGTCTGCTCCTCAACAAGTGAGTTGCAATAAACCTCTATATTAGTATAGTAGCGTTTTGAATCGAGGTTATAGAGATTCTGGTCTTTAGAACCTTTAGGGTTCAGTCCGTGCTTTTTCTCCCACTCGTCTGGCATGCCGTCGCCATCAGTGTCGAGCGGTGCTGCCTCTGACTTGAGTTCTGGCCATCCGCCAGCCTCATCCTGTGAATTGACGAAACCTGTTCCGCAGCCCTTTCCTGTATATTTCGCCGTTCCAGTGAGGACATCATTCACGATATAAGCATCATGAGAGTCGCGGCGATAAGAAGCACCAGCGTGGTCAAGCACCTTGCCGTATGCCTTGTATGCCGTGTGTGTTGTAACCCATCCGTAAGGTATCGGCTTATCTATCTTGATAGTATCCTTTGTCTTTGATGTGAATGTGTTGTCGACAGAAGAATTGTCTATCTGGTTGTAGATACCATAAGTCCAGTTGTCTTTTGTTACTTCTGAATATTTAGAGTTGAAGTTTCCATTTACATAATAGTCGCCCCAGACATGCCACATCTTGTCCCACTCATTTGGATTGGTGCCGTGACCTGTATATGACGTTGTGCGAATGCCGATTCCGGCAATGCGCATACCCTTTGCACCAGAAGGTGTAGAAGGTCCTGGCTGGTAATAATTGTTCACAATATTCACATTCATGCCTTCACCGCCATAGCATCCGTTGCCACCCCAATTATATATGACATTGTTACGCATATCCATTCTTTCGTCAGTCTGTGTTCCTGGACGAGGGCCAAGGCGTGGCGTGCGTGATGTATGATGCGCCAGAAGGTTATGATGATATGACGCACCAGAGCCGCCCCAGTTGCCTCCATAGCCGTGAGCGCC
>JAFPAS010000185.1 GCA_017424205.1 Prevotella sp.
ATAAAAATCGTGCTGTGCGACATGCGTCCGCAATACGATGCTGACGGAAATATCACTGAAGGCTGGCAGCCAAAGGAGGAAGTATTCCACGCACAGGATGGTCTGAAAGAGTTTGTACGTTACGTTGACCGTCACCGTACTCACCTCTTCAACGACGTAATCTATCTCAAGACAGAGAAGAACAACGTGCCTATCGAGGTGGCGATAATGTATAACACTGACTATTCAGAGAATATCCACTCGTACGTAAACAACATCAACACCATAGAAGGCGGTACACACCTGCAGGGCTTCCGCACTGCGCTCACACGTACGCTGAAGAACTACGCAGAGAACGAGCCATCACTCGCAAAGGAAATAGAGAAGGCTAAGATTGAAATATCTGGCGAAGACTTCCGCGAGGGCATCACTGCCGTTATCTCTGTAAAGGTGGCAGAGCCTCAGTTTGAGGGTCAGACAAAGACAAAGCTCGGCAATACAGAAGTGGCTGGCGCTGTACAGCAGGCTGTAGGCGAAGCTCTCACATACTACCTTGAGGAGCATCCTAATGAGGCAAAGGGCATCTGCAAGAAAGTCATCCTCGCTGCTACAGCTCGTATCGCAGCACGCAAGGCTCGTGAAAGCGTACAGCGCAAGAACCCTATGATGGGTGGCGGACTGCCAGGCAAGCTCGCTGACTGTTCATGCCGCGACCCGAAGAAGACAGAGATATTCCTCGTCGAGGGTGACTCTGCCGGCGGTTCAGCAAAACAGGGACGTGATCGTCACACTCAGGCTATCCTTCCTCTGAGAGGTAAGATTCTCAACGTAGAGAAAGTGCAGTGGCACAAGGTGTTCGAGGCTGAGTCTGTAAATATCATCCTGCAGGCCATCGGCGTACGCTTCGGAGTAGACGGCGAAGACTCTAAGGAGGCTAACATTGACAAGCTGCGCTACGACAAGATTATCATCATGACCGATGCCGATGTCGACGGATCACACATCGACACCCTCATCATGACTCTCTTCTTCCGCTTCATGCCGAAAGTCATTCAGGAAGGACATCTCTACATCGCTACTCCTCCACTCTATCAGTGCACATACAGAAACCACAAGGAGTATTGCTACACAGAAGAAGACCGTCAGAAATTCATCGACATGTACTGCGACGGCAATGCTGAAGACACACGTCTGCACACACAGCGCTACAAAGGTCTCGGTGAAATGAACCCAGAGCAGCTGTGGGACACAACCATGAACCCTGAGACACGTCTGCTCAAGCAGGTTACAATACAGAACGCTGCACGTGCTGACGAGATTTTCTCAATGCTCATGGGCGATGATGTAGAGCCACGCCGCCAGTTCATCGAAGAGAACGCGACATACGCTAATATCGACGCATAATAATTTCAAGACATTAAAAAAGACTTTGATATCTATGTTATCTAAGTCATATAGAATTCTTAGAATATAACAAAAACAATAGAAATACAATGGCAAAGAAAGCACTTCTCATGATTCTCGACGGATGGGGAATCGGTAAAAACGGCATCGGAGATGTTATCTACAACACGCCAACTCCATATCTTGACTATCTCACAGCAGTGTCTGCACACTCACAGCTTCAGGCAAGCGGCGAAGACGTTGGTCTGCCTGACGGACAGATGGGCAATTCAGAGGTGGGACACCTCAATATCGGAGCAGGACGCATTGTATATCAGGACCTTGTAAAAATCAACATGGCATGCAAGGACGGCTCAATCGCACAGAATCCACAGGTTGTCGAGGCATATACATACGCAAAGGAGAACAACAAGAAACTCCACCTCATGGGACTCACATCTGACGGTGGCGTACACTCTTCACTCGACCACCTCTTCAAACTTATCGAGGTAGGAAAGCAGTTCGGTCTGAAAGACCAGCTCTTCGTTCACTGTTTCATGGACGGACGCGACACTGACCCTAAGTCAGGCAAGGGCTTCATCGAGCAGCTCAGCGGCGTATGCCAGAGCAACGATGCAAACATCGCTTCTATCGTAGGTCGCTTCTATGCTATGGACCGCGACAAGCGCTGGGAGAGAGTGAAGGAAGCTTACGACCTTATCGTAAACGCTCAGGGCAAGCAGGCTGCCGACATGGTAGAGGCTATGCAGCAGAGCTATGACGAAGGCGTGACAGACGAATTCATCAAGCCTATCACTAATGCTAACGTTAACGGCAAGATAGAGGAAGGCGACGTAGTAATCTTCATCAACTTCCGCAACGACCGCGCGAAAGAGCTTACACATGTACTCACACAGCAGGATATGCCTGAGAACGGAATGAACACTGTGCCAGGCCTTAAGTTCTACTGCATGACTCCATACGATGCTTCATTCACAGGCGTAGGCATACTCTTCCCAAAAGAAAATGTAACAAACACTCTCGGCGAATATCTCTCACAGAAGGGTCTGAAGCAGCTTCACACTGCAGAGACAGAGAAGTATGCTCACGTTACATTCTTCTTCAATGGCGGCCGCGAAACTCCATACGAAGGCGAAGACCGTATACTCGTAGCATCACCAAAGGTTGCAACATACGACCTCAAGCCTGAGATGTCTGCTTACGAAGTGAAGGACAAACTCTGCGCTGCAATAAAGACAGAGATGTACGACTTCATCGTTGTGAACTTCGCTAACGGTGACATGGTTGGCCATACAGGCATCTACAACGCTATAGCAAAGGCTGTTCACGCTGTTGACAACTGTGTTCGCGACGTGATAGAGACAGCAAAGGCTGCTGGATACGAGGCTATCATCATCGCTGACCACGGCAATGCTGACAACGCTGTCAATGCTGACGGCACACCAAACACTGCTCACTCGCTCAATCCAGTACCTTTCATCTGCGTTACAGACAACAACTCTGCAACAGTGAAGAATGGCCGCCTGGCTGACGTTGCACCATCAATCCTGCACATTCTCGGACTCGAGCAGCCTGCAGACATGACTGGTGAGAACCTTATCGTTGACTAAGCAAGCGACAGAAAAGCACATAATAGTACGGTATAAAATAAAATTGGGGGTATGAAACGCAATGTTTCATACCCCCAACTATTTTTAAAAGGTGAAGAGTGTAATGCAAAGTACTGAAATGCAGTCACAATTCTCCTTATATGCACAACAAATTTATTCCTACTGGTTCTCTAACTCCATCACGCGGCGTTCCGCCTCATCGAGTATAGGAATGAGCTCGTCAAGCGTGTTGGCGCGAAGCATTGCGATGCGGGTCTGACGGAAGTCTGGAATACCTTTGAATATAGGTGTCGCTGCCAGATGACGGCGTGTATGCAGTATTCCACGCAGTTCAGCACTCTCCAGTCCTCGCGCATCGTTACGTTGTTGAGCATCGACTGTCAGGCGTTCGATGTTTATCCGCAGCTGTTCTCTCAGCAGACGCATCTTCTCTGTTAGCGTCAGCTGTTCGCGATTGAAGAACCACGGACAGCCGAATGTAGCACGTCCTACCATCACAGCATCTACGCCATAGCGGTCGAAGGCTGCGTCAGCTTCGGCAATAGATGTAATATCACCATTACCGATGATAGGAATATGTATTCTGGGATTGTTCTTCACTTCGCCAATCAGACTCCAGTCAGCTTCGCCCGTATACATCTGCGCACGCGTTCTGCCGTGTATAGTAAGCGCCTGTATGCCGCAGTCCTGCAACTGTTCGGCAAGAGTCGTGATGACCAGATCGTCATGACTCCATCCAAGACGTGTCTTGACCGTCACCGGAGTCTTCACTGCATCAACCACACGGCGTGTCATCTCAAGCATCAGCGGGATGTTACGCAGCATTCCTGCACCAGCGCCCTTGCCTGCCACCTTCTTCACCGGGCAGCCGAAGTTGAGGTCGATAATGTCAGGATGTGCCTGGCTCTCGACTATGCGCGCTGCTTCAACCACAGCATCAACATCACGTCCGTATATCTGTATGCCCACAGGGCGTTCGTCATCGGCTATAGTCAGTTTGTCTACGGTAGAGCGCACCGAGCGCACCAGTGCCTCAGCCGCTACAAATTCCGTATAGACCATCTGCGCGCCCTGCTGCTTGCAGAGCCTGCGAAAGCCGATATCTGTTACATCCTCCATCGGGGCAAGAAATAGCGGACGGTCAGGAAACTCTATATTACCTATTTTCATTCTGATTTATTTTTATTCCTTATTTTATGAGATGATACATTCCGCCAGCCAGCGGCTTCACGAGACCTTTCATCTCCAATTCAAAGAGAACAGCTGTCAATCTGCCTATCTGAATCTGAGTATTTCGGCTTAATGTATTTATCTGCATATCAGACTCTTGCAAGAGATTAACTATCATCTGTTGGTCAGCTGTCAGGTCATGGAACATCTGTGTCTGTATTCCATGTGCACGACACTCTGTTTTCAACTGTTCTGTCTGCCATCCCATGGTATCTATGAGGTCTTGCGCTGATGTTATCAGCGTGGCTTGATGGCTACGGATTATTCTGTTGCAGCCTTCTGACGACTTGTTATTTATGCTGCCAGGCAACGCCATCACCTCACGTCCGTAGTCAAGTGCGATGCCTGCGGTAACAAGGCTTCCGCCGTGTGACATCGACTCTACGACAACAGTACAGTCAGCTATGCCTGCTACAATGCGGTTGCGACGAAGGAAATTCTGCCTTTCGCCCGGTGTTTCCGACATATATTCGGTGAGCAGTCCGCCCTGTTTCAGCATTTGCGCAGCCACATTGCGGTGTGCTGCAGGATACATCGTGTCAAGCCCGTGAGCAAGTACGCCTATTGTTTCAGCACCAGCAGAGAGTGCCTCACGATGTGCGCAGACATCTATGCCGTAAGCTAGACCGCTCACAATAATTGCTTCGGGCAGCATCTGATGAAGGTCAGAAACGAGATGTGCAAGAAAGTCATGACCGTAAGTTGTGGACTGACGCGTTCCGACGACAGAGATTATCTGCTGTGCATTGAGGTTGGCTGTACCACGATAGTATAGCGCTACAGGATAGTCTGCGCACGTCAGCAGTCGCTGCGGATAGTCGTCCATGCCAGGAACAAGCACTCTAATCTTATTCTTCGCACACCATTCTATCTCTTTCTCCGCTCTCTGACGCTCTGCGTCCCAGTTGCCGGCAAGCATTCTGCATAGTCCGTCTGATGCTTCTGGTAAGACAGAACGTATATCGTGACGATTTTCATATACACTACTTGCAGAACCTGCCTCATTCAGGAGGCAGGCCGCCATCTGCGGATAGTGGAATGTCAGCCGCTGATATGCTATGCTGTATAGTATGCTGTTATCAGTCATTGACTATTTTAGTAGATATATTGAGGGGTAACATTTGGATGAATTGGCGAGCTGACAACTTGTGAAAACTAACACCTTTGCCAGCACGAGCTGTTCGCGCACCAGACGGTAAGAACTGCGTCCGTACTTCGTCTGACGTACGCTGCTCCTGCTGACGAAGCTTCGCTTTCCGTTTTCACCTTCCCTATTTCTCAAAGAATTCTGCGAAAGCCTTGTCGCATGTCGGACTGTTAGCAAGGCGTCCGTTAACGAGAAATACAGTCTCAAACTGCGCACGGAAACATAGCTTATTGTCTGGAAGGCGGTAGAAATCCTGATAGAACACATATCTGATGCCTTCGCGCTTCACATTCAGGCATGAGCGGAACTCATTCTCCGGCATAAGCGGAGTCTTATACTGCATTGACACACGTGCCACAACAGCATCTTCGCCATGATCGTGCATATCTGAGAATGAAACGCCATATTTTCTCAGGAACATATGGCGTGTGTGCTCTGCATAATGCATATAGTTGGCATTATTTACTATGCCTTGTATGTCGCACTCATAGTCGCGCACCTGCATTATTGTTTCAAATTGATAGTCCATTTCTTTCAGTCTGATTTTGACTGCAAATTTACAAAAAAGATACGACTTATACAATACATTATAAAAATAATTGAGGTTTCTGACGCTCCATTTGATTAACCGACAAAGGAAGAAGAAGAGAATGGACGACAGGAATAGAGAGATGTAAAGGCACAGAACCTGATGTCGTCTATGCATATTAATGAGATGCATAACTGGCTGATAGTTAAGGGCAGGAGCGAATCGTCTGGATTTTATGGCCCAAATAGATAGAATAGATGACAAGCAATGTGACGATTCTGTTGTAAAATATTCAAGATATGCATGAAGCCTATGCTCCTGCCCATGACGTCATGCTACACATCGCATGCAGCACTGACGCATCTATTACCGTTGTGTCGATATATCTTTCTTATTCTGCGTTTTAACTTCTGACGCATCTCAAACATCACCTTATAGAAGACACCTCTCATGACTGTCTCGTCGCGGTCATGACGCATCATCTCTGCATACCGTCCTAACACATAGTTCGTCAGGTCTGTATTGCCTGACAGCCTGCACAGATTTTTCAGACGGCGGTTAATGCTCATGCTTTGTCTGAAGCGCATGCGATTGATGTCAAGGAGCATAAAACGGAAGCCGCCTGACATGTCTTGAGCATACAGCATATTCCCGATATTAAGGTCTTTATGCTCCACTCCTTTGTCATGCAAGTTGGCAATCCAGCAGGTGAGCGCGTCAAGAAGTACCTCCTTATCGCTATCGCCATAGCGGTAAGCATGAAGAGAAGATAAGGGCTGCCAGTCAGAGTATAGCGTGACAAGACTGCAGCTGGTCATCACAAGCCCACTCCGGCATTCTACATACGCAACAGCCTCGGGCGTATCGATGCCCAACCGGCGCAAGATGAAAGCATTCTCGTAGGCTCTTTGCGCCTTGCTCTTTCGCAACAAGGCGTACAACACCCTGTTAATCAGCGTTATTCTGCCGTATCGTTTTACCACAACACTCACTCCGTCAATAGAGAAAATCTTCAAAATGTTACGCCCGGAATGTATCATACATCCTTCTTTCTCAAAGTAACGGGCATCTGCAACTTGCTCAACGAATGGTGTCAGCCATGCATATTCTATATTTATCTTCTTCTTCATTTTGTGCTATCCCAATAACCAACTGGCTGCAAAATTACGCATTTATACAGAATACGTCACACTATTATTTTCCCTTTTTCTGTTCTTTTTCTTCCACGTTTCTGACATTGAGAAT
>JAFPAS010000186.1 GCA_017424205.1 Prevotella sp.
TACATTTTTTCAGTAAAATATTTGCCCGTTTGAATTATTATTAGTTACTTTGCATCGCAAAACGTGTTTTTTGCAACCACTTAAAAAAATATTGTATAAATATAAATAACTTATAAAAAAATTACAATTATGTCAGAAATTAATGAGAAAGTAGTGGCTATCATCGAGGAGAAGCTCGGTGTAGACAAGGCAGAAATCAATCCAGAGGCATCATTCACAAACGACCTCGGTGCAGATTCTCTTGACACAGTAGAGCTCATCATGGAGTTTGAGAAGGAATTCGGTATCTCTATCCCAGACGACAAGGCAGAGAAGATTGCTACAGTAGGCGACGCTATCGCTTATATCGAGGAGAATGCAAAATAATCTCTTCTAAATCTACAAAACATCGGGAGTTATGCACTCTGCAGCAACGCTGAAGGCATAACTTCCGATTCTTGCGTATAATAAGGAGAACAGCAGATTGTCCGAATTATCGCTTTATCTTATACTTTTAACTGTTAAGGCGGCAGATATTATAAGCATACGAGTCAAGCCATAGCACCGCAGGATGAAAACATAGCGAAATGCTCTGGCATGACGACACACCTTAACACTGAAAGCACAGGACAAAGCGCCACAAAGGCATAGAAAGCAAAACTCCGAAAATACAAATAAATTCTGTGGATATTATCTATAGGGATGTTCTAAAGAACATGTCGAGATGATTTTCGTTCTTCTTCCGTATGTGCTTTTGTAAGTTGAAAAAGAAACATAGCAGGCTATGTGACTGATGAAACTTGACAGAATGACACCGAAAAAGACGAAAAACAGCCGAAACAGAACAACAAGAATAGGCAAATACCTATAACCATAATTCTCAGAACGCACCTATAACCACACTTAACATAAAAAATAAAACATGGAACTGAAAAGAGTTGTAGTAACAGGACTCGGATGTATCAACCCACTGGGCAACACCGTGGAGGAAACATGGGAGAACATCGTTGCAGGAAAAAGCGGCGCCGCACCTATCACTAAGTTCGACGCATCTGCATTCAAGACTCAATTTGCGTGTGAAATTAAGAATTTCAACCCTGCTGATTACATCGACCGCAAGGAAGCACGCAAGATGGACGCATACTGCCAGTATTCTGTGGCAGCTGCTGCACAAGCCATCGACGACTCAGGACTCGACCTCGAAAAGGTTGACAAAGACCGCGTAGGCGTTATCATGGGCGTAGGCATCGGCGGAATGCGCACATTCGAAGACGAAATAGTAAACTGGGGCGTGAACGGACCAACTATGGGCCCTAAGTTCAACCCATTCTTCATACCAAAGATGATTGGTGATATCGCTTGCGGACACATATCTATCAGATACGGATTCCGCGGCCCTAACTATATCACAGCATCAGCATGCGCTTCATCAACTAACGCTCTCGCTGACGCATTCAACCTCATACGCCTCGGCAAGGCTGACATCATCGTAGGTGGTGGCGCAGAGGCTGCTATCGCAGCATGCGGCGTAGGCGGATTCAACGCTATGCACGCTCTCTCAACACGCAATGACGAACCAGAGAAAGCAAGCCGCCCATTCTCTGCAAGCCGCGACGGATTCGTAATGGCTGAAGGCGCTTCTATGCTCATTCTCGAAGAACTCGAGCACGCTAAGGCACGCGGTGCTAAGATCTATGCTGAAATGGTCGGAGCTGGCATGTCGGCTGACGCACACCACATCACAGCGTCACATCCAGAAGGACTCGGAGCAAAGCTCGTGATGAAGAATGCGCTCGAGGATGCTGGTCTGCAGCCTGAGGATATCGACTACATCAACGTTCACGGCACATCAACTCCTGTGGGAGACATCTCAGAGGTGAAGGCTATCAAGGATCTCTTCGGAGATGCTGCATACAAGCTCAACATCTCATCAACTAAGTCTATGACAGGACACCTGCTCGGAGCTGCTGGCGCAACTGAGGCGCTCTTCTCTGTGCTCGCCGTAAAGAACGACATCGTACCGCCAACAATCAACCATGAAGAGGGTGACGAAGATCCAGAAATCGACTATAGCCTCAACTTCACATTCAACACCGCACAGAAGCGCGAAGTACGTGCTGCGCTGTCTAACACATTCGGTTTCGGCGGACACAACGCTTGCGTTATCTTTAAGAAATACGCTGAATAATATTACTGAACAATACACAGGATTCTGGCGCCGGAGATGCTGCAACAACAGTGCTCTGCCGGCGCCAGAAATACTACACACAGCGCTGAAACAACACACTGGCAGCGCTGAAACATTTATCGTGTGATGAACATCATTGACCATATAAAGCTCCCCTTCCGTAAAGACAAGGAGCTGTATCTTAAACTATACAAGATACTCGGATATCTACCACACGACATCTCACTCTACAAACTTGCTCTCATGCACAAAAGCGTGGCAAGAAGAAACGCTAAAGGACGCCCGGTTAACAATGAGCGACTCGAGTTTCTTGGCGACGCAGTGCTTGACGCAGCCGTAGGACACATCGTCTACGAACACTTCCCAGGAAAACGTGAAGGATTCCTGACTAATACACGCTCTAAACTCGTACAGAGAGAAACGCTCGGCAGACTGGCAAACGAAATGGGAATTACACAGCTCATCCTCTCGTCAGGACGCTCAGCCAGCCATAACTCATACATGGGCGGAAACGCATTCGAAGCACTTGTCGGTGCTCTCTATCTTGATCACGGATACAACGCTTGCATGCTGTTCATAAAGAAACAGATACTTAGCAAGATGGTGAATATCGACAAAGTGGCGTATAAGGAAGTAAACTTCAAGTCGAAGCTCATAGAATGGACACAGAAAAACCGTGTCATGCTCGACTTCAAATGCATCAAGCAGGATAAGGACGAAAACGGCTCGCCTACATTCGAATACATCTGCGTGCTCGAAGGTATCGAGGCTTGCGGAGGCAAAGGATTCTCGAAAAAAGAAGCACAGCAGCACGCCGCAGAGGAAACACTGAAGAAACTGCGAAAGCAGCCTAAATTCTGCGACGACGTGTTCAAGGCTAAAACAAACCGAACAAAGATGGAGGAAGAACCAGTAATGGCGGCACCTGACATCGAAAAGGAAATAAGAGAGCAGAAAGAATTTATCGTCTCAGCAGACAACACACAGAAGAAGGAAACACCAAAAAAGGAGAATAACGAAAATAACTTCGATGTTGACTTCTCTGATGTGCAGCCAGAGAAAAAGGAGATGACTCGTGAAGACATCATTGCAGCTGCAGAAGAAGCAGCTTTTAACAATAAAGACAGCGAATAAAAAGCCGGGGAAGATGAACCAGAACATCTTCCCCGATTTTTTTACCCCTAACATTTGCCAGTTAAATAAAAAAACGCTAACTTTGCACAAACCTACAAACTAACACTTCACATGAGAAAAATAATCGTAACAGTTGCCCCTGTATGTCATGTGGGCAAAGAAATACCGGAAGAATGCAAAAACCCGCTAACACCGGAAGAAATAACAGAAGACGTAGTAAACTGCTATAAGGCTGGAGCATGCCAGGTGCATCTGCACACAAGAGACCTGAAAGGCAACCCGACATTCGAACTCGACGTATTCCAGAAAACTATCAATATGATACGCGAGAAAACCGATATGATCATACAAGGCTCTACTGGCGGACTCTCTACTCTCACTCTCGAAGAGCGCTGCGTAAGCCTCAACGTACCGGAGGTTGAAGTGGCTTCGCTCAATATGGGCTCGGTTAACTTTGCCGAGACTGTATACATCAACACCATGCCTGAACTGCGATACTGGGCGAAACGCCAGCAGGAGGCTGACGTGGTGCCTGAGATGGAGCTATTCGACTTGTCACATGTGGAGTGCTGCAGCCGTCTTGCTGACGAAGGTGTGATACGCCGTCCGCTGCACTACAACTATTGCGTTGGACCAGGTGCCAGCTCTAACCTCTCTGCAACAGGACGAAATCTCGCACTGCTCAATATGCTTGCAGAGCAAGGAACTTCTTGGGGAGTAAACCACGACTCAATGAAAGACTTCTCAATCCTGGCTTGTGCCATAGGCATGGGCGCTAATGCTGTGCGCGTGGGATTCGAAGACAGCTTCTACTATGCTCCTGGAAAGCGTGCACATACTAATGCCGAACTCGTTGAGCGTCTCGTTGCGCTCATCCGCATGATGGGCTGCGAGCCTGCTACTCCTGAGGAAGCACGCGAAATGCTGCACATCGGCACTTACTGGAAATAACATTCTGCTGACTTGCTGGCGCTGATTCATGACCGCGCCAGCAGTCATATATCATGCAGACAACACCAATATCCCGGGCTACGCAAAAATGATGGCTCACCAGAAATTGGTTTTCTATAATACGCTACATGTCATTCCTGACATCTGCAACCTCTGCATAAACTAAAAACTTATACCTTAAATCCTGACAACTCACTAATGAAAAAGACTAATGTCATACTGACGCTGCTCGTCATCCTCAGCGTCATTACCTTCCTCGACCGCACATGCATCACGTTTGCAAGCATGGAGATTAAGCAAGACCTCGGCATCGACCAGAGCGGCTGGGGATGGGTGATGAGTATTTTCACACTTTCTTATGGCCTGATGCAGATTCCGTTGGGCGCTCTCGGCGACAAGGTCGGCCATCGATGGGTGCTCGCACTCATTGTGGTATGGTGGTCTGTATTCACTGGTTTCACGGGCATGGCTGGCGGACTCATGTCGATGCTCGCCATACGCTTCTGCTTCGGCATTGGCGAGGCTGGCGCTTCACCATGCTCAACAAGTGTCATCAGCCGATGGTTTGACAAGGACAAGGTGGGCAAGGCACAGGGATACGTATGGGCAGCAACTCGTCTTGGCGGTGCTGCCGCGCCGTTTATTGTCATACCGCTCGTAGCAAACTACGGCTGGCGCTTCTCTTTCTACGCCCTCGGAGCAATTGGTCTGGTGTGGGCTGTGGTATGGATTTTCACATATAGAGACAAGACTCACCCTCACCGCACAATAAGCGAGCGCGTGGAGCAGGCTGGCGAAAAACTACATATTGCCAAAGAGCAGGCTCATCAGGCAAAGGATATCGTGAAGGAGCGCTCTAAGGCTATTCCATGGAAGGAGATTGCATCACACCGCCAGTTCTGGATTATCTGCGGCATGTATTTCTTCTATGCCTTCGGTTCTTGGTTCTTCTTCACATGGTTCCCTGAGTTTATGAAGCAGGGACGCGGATTCTCTGCCGACGAACTTAAGTATGCCGTGGCTATTCCGTTTATCATGTCGATGTTCGGAAATATTGCTGGCGGATATCTCACTGACAAACTCTCAAAGCGCTACGGCATAAAGGTGGGCCGCAAAGCCTTAGGCACTGTGTGTCTGACTGTCTCTGCCGTATGCATGGTTCTGGCTGCTTTCATTCCAGGAAAGATTGCCGTGTTCGTATTCCTCTCTCTTTGTTTCGGCATCTTCGACCTCATGCTGCCTTCTGCATGGGCTCTCTGCATTGACCTCGGCAAGCATTTCGCTGGCTTCGTATCGGGAGCAATGAACACCTTCGGCAATCTCGGCGGCTTCTGCTGCTCATTGATGTTCGGCTATCTGCTGAAGTCTACAGGCAACTACAACCTGCCACTCTACATGATAGCAGGCATGCTGCTGCTCAGCGCACTGCTCTTCGCTTTCATCAATCCTTCAAAGCCTATCGTAAAAGAAGAGGAGGCGTAGACTATAGAATAATATTAAAGTGTCTATGATAGGCTGCAAAGTCGCTTAAAGCGCAGAGTGACTAATCGCGCTGGTGACAAACTCCCAATAGACACAATAGAACAGCTCACCCCGAAGGAAAGAAAAATACACTATGGACAAGAATACAAAACTCGTAATATTCGACGACGATCCTACCGGCATACAGACCGTGCACGGATGTCTGCTCGTGACCGACTGGAGCGCAGAGAACATAGAACGTGCGCTGACTGACAGCCAGCCGTTCTTCTACATACTCACCAATACCCGCGCGCTGACTCCTGCTGACGCCGAAAAAACATTGCGCAGCGCAGTGGAAGCCGTGGTGGAGGCGAACAAGAAGCATGGATTCCAGCTTATATGTATCTCACGTAGCGACTCATGTCTGCGCGGCCACTTCCCTCTGGAGACTGATGTCATGCGCCAGGTGCTTGAGGAGAATGGCATCAAGGTATGGCCAGTGACTCCTTTCGTGCCGGCTTTCATCGAGAGCGGAAGAGTGACTATCAATGGCACACACTATATGCGCGACGGTGAAACGCTGATTCCTGTGTCAGAAACTGAGTTTGCACGCGACAATGTCTTCGGCTACAAGAATTCTGTACTGACGGAGTATATCCGTGAAAAGGGTGCAAATCCAGATCTCTACGACATAGCTAACGCACAGAACTATGATGAACTCTATGCCTACTGTGACGCATTGTTCGCAAGAATCGGCACATGGGATGGCGCTGTCGTGATACGTTCGTCATCGTCACTGCCACGAGCTATGAGCGGCATCAGCGACAAA
>JAFPAS010000187.1 GCA_017424205.1 Prevotella sp.
AAAATGTACAACCTACGCGCAAGTGGAAACCCTTCATCATGGCAAGGACCGATATGGATTAACGTCAACTATCTAGTCTTTCGCGGACTAGTAAAATATGGATATAACGATCAGGCACGAGAATTGGCAGAAAAAACTATTCTGCTGCTCGGACGCGACTATGAACGCTTCGGTGCCCTGCATGAATATTACCTGCCAGATAATGGCGAGCCTGTACTGAATAAGGGATTTCAAAACTGGAATCTCCTGGTGCTGAACATGGCAGCATGGCTTGAAGGTAAGGAGTTTGTAGCAGAATTCTGATATACTCATACGATGCCGGAGCAGCAAATAACGGATTGACAGCATCTAAAATTAAAGCAAAAAAAGTAACTACAAGATACGACACATGAAACAACTGGGTATTCTTCTAACTGCAATATTCTCAGCATTGCTTGTCATCACGCCGGCACATGCTGCCGAGAACATCACATCAGAGCAGTCACTGCGCCTGCCGGCAATATTCGCTGATGGTATGGTCATACAGCGTGAAGCGCCAATAAACGTATGGGGTTGGGCAAAGACTGGTGACTGGGTAAACGTTACACTAAACGGGAAAACAAAGAAAGTAAAGACTGGAAAGAATGGAAAATGGAACGTCGTATTGCCTGAAATGGAGGCAGGCGGGCCATATACTCTAAAGGTCAGCACAAAGTCTGAACATCTAACAATCAACGACGTGATGTTAGGCGATGTATTCCTATTTTCTGGACAGTCTAATCAGGAGCTACAGGTTTACCGCTGCATGGACAACAATATTGTGTCCGAGGCTGTAAAGAATTACACTAATCACAATGTACGTATACTTAAACTGCCGCAACAATATAACTATGTCATGCCACAAGACGATTGTATAGGCGCTAAGTGGACAAAGATTACTCCACAGACAGCAAGCGACATTGCTGCTATCTGTTATTTTGCAGCACGCGAGTTGCAAGAATACGCAGGTGTGCCAATAGGCATAATAAATTCATCTGTCGGAGGAACGGGAGTTGAATGCTGGATGTCACAAGAAAATCTCAAACGTTTCCCGGAATACAAGAACAAATTCTCTCACGAAAAGTATCACAAGACTGATTGGGTGGAGCAACGTCGCAAGAAAGATACGGATAAAGCAGCAATATGGGAAGAAGAAATAACAAAGGCAGACACCGTGATGCATAAATGGAGAAATCCTGGATATGACTTCTCTACATGGAAACCAGTTGATATTTTTTCTGATTTCTACAATAAGGAGAAACCTAATGGAAACTACTGGTTCCGCAAAACTTTCTACCTCTCAGCTGATGACTTGAAACATATTAATGAAGCTGAAGCTGAGACGGCATTGTTACGTCTGGGAGCCATGAAAGATGCGGATTCTGTGTTTGTTAACGGCAAGTATGTCGGCAACACTACCTACCAATATCCACCACGCAAATACAACGTACCGTTGTCACTGCTAAAAGAAGGCACAAACGATATTATCATACACCTCAATGCACAATTCCGCACCCCACATTTCATCAAGGATAAACTTTACCAATTAGAGTTGCCAGGAAAGACAATCGCTCTCCTTGAAAAAGATAACCCATGGCACATGGCTATAGGAGCGCTTATGCGACCACGTCCTACACAGACATACTTCGTTGGAACCCCTACTGGGCTGTACAACGCTATGATACATCCGCTCGGTCCGACTTGCATACGTGGAATGGTGTGGTATCAGGGTGAAGCAAACGAATGGAACCCAAAGAACTATGCTACATATCTTGCCGCTATGATTAGCGAGTGGCAGAAGCAATTTCCCACCCCACCAAGCATAAAACATAAGCACGGTTCATGGCCAAGTGTAATTGTACAGCTGGCAGGGTATATGAATCGACATATTGGCGCATACGAAAGTGGATGGTGTAATATTAGGACACAGCAGCGTGCACTAACGATGATGTCTGATACTACTAGCATTAATGCTTCACTCGCAACTGCAATAGACTGTGGCGAATGGAACGATATACATCCGCAAGACAAAGCAACCGTGGCACACCGCATAGCATTACAGCTAAAACGTCACGCTTACGGAGAAAATATTGTCAGCGAAGGTCCGGCACCAATAAAATGCATACAAAAAGACAACAAGCTCGTCATAACATTCTCGCCTGAAACCGGACGCCTGCGACCTCTCAACGACGGCATAGCATGTGTGACAGGCGACTATGAACTGACTATTGATATGCTGGCTATGCAAAAAGTGCTTTCATCTACCTATTCTGTAGTTGATGGCATGCTACGATACGCACACGATGACTTCCCGCTATGCACTATCTACAACACAGAAGGAATTGCATCGCCACAATTCGAAATAAAGATTGAAAAATAAACATTAAGTCTCTATCGGCAAAAGATAGAACTTCAAGAAAGATTATACAAACATTGCCAGCTTAGGCAATATAACAAATAACATATAAAGAAAAATGTCACAAGGTATATTTACAATCCTGCTTCTTATCGGTTCTAACGTTTTCATGACTCTTGCTTGGTATGGTCATCTTAAACTTCAGCAGATGAACATTTCTAACTCTTGGCCACTCATCGGTGTGATTGTATTCTCATGGGCAATAGCTTTCTTTGAATACACTCTGATGGTACCTGCCAACAAAATAGGCTTCATTGGCAACGGAGGTCCTTTCTCGCTCATACAACTAAAAGTTATACAGGAAGTTATCTCACTAATAGTATTTACTGTTATAGCAGGATTTCTCTTTCAAGGCGAACAGTTGCACTGGAATCACGGTGTAGCTTTCTTATGTCTTGTAGCAGCTGTTTACTTTGCTTTCCTTGAATAATTTAACCTATAAATCTTATTATGAAATACCATTTCATATATACGATACTATTTGGGACTCTCGCATGGTTCTTGTCTGCATGCAGCATTTCTAAAACAGCATCAGACCCAATGCATAAGAAAAGCATTGTCATACTACATGATAATGATGTTCACTGCAATATTGACGGATATGCCAGTATCGCCTCTTTGCGTGATGCGATATTAGATACTGCATATGTTGCTACAGTCTCTTGCGGCGACTATCTTCAGGGGGGCACTGCAGGAGCTATTTCTGGCGGACAATACATTGTTGATGTAATGCGTTCTGTAGGCTATGACGCTGTAACACTTGGCAATCATGAATTCGACTACGGAACAGACAACATGTTTTCACTTATCGCAGACGGCAATCTACCTGTAACATGCGTCAATCTGCGAGAATGCCTTTCTGGCAAACGACCTTTTAGTCCGTTCATAATGCGCACTTATGGTTCAAGCAAAATTGCCTTTATCGGAGTTGTAACGCCCAATACACTTTACAGCGAGTCATATGCATTCTATGATGAACGGGGACGTCAGAAATACGAATTATGTCCCCAGACTCTATATCAAGAGGTACAGGGAGCAGTAAATGATGCCCGCAAAGCAGGAGCTGACTATGTTATTGTACTCGCACACCTGGGCGAGTCTCAAAACTCTTTGAGAGCTGACTCACATACGCTTATCTCTATGACCCGCGGAATTGATGCCGTACTTGACGGACACACACATTCTGTTGTACCTTGTCAGTATGTAAAGAATGCAGACGGAATAGATGTTCCAGTATCACAAACTGGAACAAAAGTAGCATACGTCGGAAAACTGCTAATCACACCTAATGGACGCATCATACCAAATCTTGTAGCAGATTCACTGATAGCTAAAAGACCAAACCACACGCAGGCGGTCATTGACAGCATAAACGCTATCATGAGACAGAAGACAGAACAACCAGTTTGTCATAGCAAATACGCTCTGCGTATCCTTGACGATGAAGGTAGTCTGGCAGTAAGATATATGGAAACAAATGCAGGCGACCTTGTTACCGATGCTTATCGTGAAATAACTGGAGCTGATGTAGCTGTAACAAACGGCGGAGGATTGCGAAATGAATTACCTGCCGGCAATCTAACTTATGGCGACATAATATCGCTTCTCCCCTACGACAATTATATTTGCGTCGCAGAGGTGACTGGCAATCAGATTATTGACATGTTAGAATCATGCTGCCAGGCAACTCCACACAAAAGCGGAGACTTTCCTCAAGTATCAGGTATGAAATTTGTCATTGACACAAATCGTAAGCCAAGAATCAGCGATTTGAAAGTATACGACAAAAAGACTGGCACATATAAACCAATAGAAGCAGATAAGAAATACACACTTGCAACTATTGATTACTGCATCAGTGGTGGCGGACTAAACGAGAAGCTAAAAGGGACAACGTTAATTAAAGAAAATCTTTTTAGATATAACGATATCGTAGTAAAGTTTATTACTGAAAATCTAAAGGGGGAAATTCCTGATTGTTATGCAGCACCGCAAGGACGAATAACAATTATTGGAAAGCGAAAGAAATAGGAGTTTATCATATAACGTGCCATATCACTCGCTTAAGCTTTTACGCCATATATGACATATATATGGCTGACAAAAAAAACTAAAATATTATTCACCAAAGCTTGAATTAAATGGAAAAGGTTGAATAAAATGAAAGGATTTATGCAAGATATGATACATATAAACACGTCTTTTAAAATTTATTGTATAAAAAAAGTGAATAGCCTTTGCTATTCACTTTTTTTTGATTACTTTTGTAGGAAGAATTGAACTTCGTATAATTTACGAACTGTAAATAACAAATCACATTAAAAACACATAAAATCTAAAAACTATGGGATTAGTAGAACAAATCATTGCACGCGCAAAAGCTAACAAACAGCGCATCGTACTGCCTGAGGCAGAGGAAGAACGCACACTTACTGCTGCAGACATCGTACTCGAACAAGAGATTGCAGACCTTATACTTATCGGCAATCCTGCAAAAGTTGCAGCTCTCGCTGAGGAGAAAGGACTTAAGAATATTGGCAAAGCTACTCTCATTGACCCAGAGAATTATGAGAAGTCAGAAGAGTTTGCACAGTTGCTTTGCGAATTGCGCAAGAAAAAGGGTATGACAATAGAACAGGCACGCGAACTTGTTAAGAACCCTCTATATCTCGGATGCATGATTATAAAGACAGAAGGTGCAGACGGACAGATTTCTGGTGCACTCTCTACTACTGGCGACACACTGCGTCCAGCACTCCAGATTATCAAGACTTCTCCAGGCATCACTTGTGTTAGCGGTGCTATGCTAATGATAACAGAAACTCCTCAGTATGGCGAGAATGGCGTAATGGTATTCGCTGATGTTGCTGTTACTCCTATGCCTGATGCAAACCAGCTCGGACAGATTGCAGTATGTACAGCACAAACAGCTCGCTCAGTTGCCGGATTCGCTGAGCCACGCGTTGCAATGTGCTCATTCTCTACAAAGGGAAGTGCAAAACACGAAGTTGTAGACAAAGTAATTGAGGCAACACGCATAGCAAAAGAATTGGATCCTGAATTGAAGATTGATGGTGAACTACAGGCTGACGCTTCACTCGTTCCATCTGTTGGCTCAAAGAAAGCTCCTGGTTCAGAGATTGCTGGAAAGGCTAACGTTCTCGTATTCCCTAACCTTGAAGTAGGAAATATTGGATACAAACTCGTTGAACGACTTGGCAACGCTGTTGCACTTGGCCCAATCCTCCAGGGTATTGCACGTCCTGTTAACGACCTATCACGCGGATGCTCTGTTGAAGACATCGTAAATCTCGTAGCTATCACAGCATGCCAGGCAATGGATGCAAAATAGGTTCTTGACGAATATATCTCATTATTTGTAACTAAAAACATAACCCGATAATGAAAATTCTTGTATTAAACTGCGGTTCGTCTTCAATCAAGTACGCATTGTACAACATGGACGACAATTCTGTCATGACTTCTGGCGGAGCAGAACGTGTAGGCCTTGATAATGCTTTTGTTAAGGTAAAGCTTGCTAACGGTGAGAAAAAGCAGATTATGCACGACATCCCTGAACACACAGAAGGTGTTAAATTTATTTTCTCACTCCTTACCGATCCTGAAATCGGTGTAATCAAATCTCTTGACGAGATTGATGCTGTAGGCCACCGCATGGTACACGGTGGAGAGAAATTCGCAAAATCTGTTATTATCACTCCTGAGGTTATTGATGCATTCAAAGCATGCATTGACCTCGCTCCACTTCACAACCCTGCAAACCTCAAAGGTGTAGATGCTGTTACTGAACTTATGCCAGGTCTTCCACAGGTTGGCGTATTCGATACCGCATTCCATCAGACTATGCCAGCAAAGGCATACCTTTATGCTGTACCATACGAACTGTATGAGAAATATGGTGTGCGTCGCTATGGCTTCCACGGAACATCACACCGCTACGTTTCTGCACGTGCACTCGAGTTCCTCGGCATGCAGACAGAAGGTACGAAGGTTGTGACAGCTCACATCGGAAACGGCGGTTCACTCGCAGCTGTTGTTGATGGCAAATGCGTTGACACAACTATGGGTCTTACTCCACTCGAAGGTGTAATGATGGGTACACGCTCAGGCGATATTGACGGTGGAGCTGTAACATTCATCCAGAAGAAGCTCGGACTCGATGCTGACGGCATCTCTGATCTCCTCAACAAGAAGTCTGGTATCGCTGGTCTCACAGGCTTGTCAAGCGATATGCGTGACATTGAGAATGCAGCTAATGCAGGCGATGAGAAAGCCATCGCAGCACAGGAGTCTTACTTCTACCGTATCAAGAAATACATCGGTGCATACGCTGCCGCTATGGGCGGTATCGACGTACTCGTATTCACAGCCGGTGTAGGCGAGAATCAGGTTTGCATGCGTGAAGCAGCATGCCAGGGCCTTGAGTTCATGGGCATCAAGATTGATGTAGAGAAGAACGCAACTATCCGTGGCGAAGAGGCTGTCATCTCTACACCAGACTCTAAGGTTAAGGTTGTAGTAATACCTACAGACGAGGAGCTGATGATTGCTTCAGATACAATGGCTCTCGTAAAATAAGCAGAACACAACTCATATAACACCTTGTTATATTATTAGGAGGGGGGGGTAAAATAAATTGTGTCATAGTACAATAAACAAGTATTATAACACGTTTATTTTACCCCCCCCTTAGCAAGTATTAAAACTCTGAAAAATAATTCAGGTATTAGTCTATTGACATTTATTTTTCCTATATTATTCTTGCAATGAAGACAAGTGTAATTTAGAAAAAATGGGGACAACTCCTTTTTGGAAACATTCAGATGTCACGTGTAGCTTTGCAGAAATTGTTTTGAGAAGAGTTTTCAAGTAAACAATGCTATCTGGTATAGATGCTGATGCTCTGCTTTTGTATACCAGTGAGGTAAAGATGCAGAGAAACTAAACATCTGTTATATTAAATAAAGTCAACGGCAAAATGTCGTTGACTTTATTTAATTTTCTCATTAAGTTTCTTTTATACATTATTCTTTTGCTGCAGCAATCTTTTTCATACTTTTGCCCCGCATAATTATAAATATAAAAAGGTATGAAAAAGATTTTGTTAACAATGGCAGCCACATGCAACGTATTTCCTGCTATAGCATGTACAGGCATATCCATGACAGCTAAAGATGGAAGTTACATTCAAGCGCGAACGATAGAAGGTGCGCAGATGGACTTACCTGGACAGTATGTAATAATTCCGCGTGGTCAGCAGCTGCAGTCGTTCACTCCAGTTGACGGCAACGGAATGAAGTTTAAGGCTAAGTATGGGGTCGTCGGCCTTGCCGTGGTGCGTCGAGAGTTTATAGCCGAGGGAATAAACGAGAAAGGTTTATCCACAGGACTATTCTTCTTCCCGAATTATGGCAGCTATAAGCCTTTTGACGCAGCACTGCGTGAGAAGACTATTGGCGACCTGCAACTTAACCAATGGATGCTGACCCAGTTTGCAACCGTTGACGAAGCCGTCGCAGCCATCAAATCGGGAAGAGTACGGATAGTCGGACTTGACAAGCTTGCTGTCGTGCATTGGCGTATAGGAGATGCTTCAGGACGTCAGGTAGTACTTGAGATTATTGATGGTGTACTACATTTTCATGAAAACAGAATTGGAGTAATAACCAATGCTCCTGACTTCAAATGGCATCTTACAAATCTTAATAACTACGTCAACCTATTTCCTGGAGATGCTAATAGGCAAATATTAGGTCAGCATGAAGTGTTTCCAATGGGAGGTAACAGCGGCTTCCTCGGCTTGCCTGGCGATGCCACACCACCGTCACGCTTTGTGCGAGCAGCATTCTATCGTGCCACGGCCCCACAGCTTGCTACAGCTTTTGAGACGGTAAAACAATGTTTTCATATATTAAACAATTTTGATATACCAATCGGCACAGAGCATTCGTGGGGCATGGCTCCAGATATACCTAGCGTAACACATTGGACATCGGTTATTGACCTTACGCATCGTAAGGTATATTATAAGACAGCATATAATAGCAATATCCGTTGCATAGAACTTGACGGCATAAATTTCAAAACGATCAAATATCAGGCACACCCGTTCGACAAACTCAAAGAACAACCCATTGAAAAGGTCATAATAGAATAACACACATAATTCATAAATATATAATAAGATGCCCCCCGAAAGTTAATATCAAACTTTCGGGGGGCATTGTGTGTCAAAAACAAACGATTTATCTATCAATTTCTATAACCTGGAACTTCTTATTAAAAGTTATATCAAGGCCGTTCGATAGTTCTACATCATAATCCTTATCATCTTTCTCAATCTTTCTAATTGATACACCAGGATACATATCCTTCAGATAAGAAGCAATCTTTGCTGGTATAAATACGTTTGGAACAGGTTGTTTTCTACAACTAACACTTGTCCAACGTCCTTTACGATCAAATTCAATCTTGTCACCATCAGCAAACACTACATCGTAGCTTTTATCAATAACACCAGCCTCCATAGTCATCATAGCTATCTTCTTGTCGGCAAAATTCTTATCAATAATCTGCTGTGCAGCCTTTGGCAATTGTCCTTTAACGATTGGTTTGTCATTACCTGCATAAGCCATTGTGCTAAAGACTACGCAGCACATAACCGCGATAATCTTGTTTAATAATCCTCTTTTCATAATTCAAATAATTAAAA
>JAFPAS010000188.1 GCA_017424205.1 Prevotella sp.
ATATATCTCGTACAGACGAATACGACGAGGATTCTCAACATTTATTGCCTGCTGCCAAGCACTGCGCCAGCCACTGATGTCACGCCGCGTCAGATTATCCGTCTCACGCTGAACCTCCGCCATTACCTGGCGACGGCGAGAAGACGACAACGACACACTGCCTTTCTTATTCCAAAATGCCATAATATATATTTCTTAATAGTCTAACTTTCATCTTTCCTCTTTCATCTTTCCTCTTTCATCTCTCCTCTCTCCTCTCACCACACATTATCCTGACGTTTCATGCTCCCGTATTTAATCATACCGGCATTACTGCCGTCATCAGTATCAGAAACAGCACCCCCTAACGTCGGAAGATCCGGAACTATAACACCCGACTGTACCTTCTCAAGCCAAGACAGTGCACGCTCGTAACGCTCCTGGCGTATCTCCATGCCCATCTTCTGAGGAAGAGTAGCAGCCATATTCCACAACGCAATATCGCATAGATACATCACTATAAGCGAATTCCTCTCACCATCGCGAGCACCAAATATCGCAGCAACATCATATCGGTCACGAAGATAACCGCTGATTTCCTCCTGAGCAGCATCCTCAGCACAACGCCTGACATCAGCATTGCATTGCGAGACAACACGAAGAGCAATATCACCTATCACAGTAGCATAATCTGCATCATATATAAAACCTTCCATAAACCTTAACCATTAAACATTAACCCTTAACCATTAAACATTAAACCTTAACCATTAAACCTTAACCCTTAAACATTAAACCTTAACCCTTAACCATTAAACATTAACCCTTAAACATTAAACCTTAACCCTTAACTTCCGACCATTTACGACGGAAGCGAGCCATCAAATCCTCCTCTTTCCTCTCTCCTCTTTCCTCTTTCATCTTTCCACTTTCTCCTTCCCACGAAAAACGCATCACATCCTCCGCACGCAGAACATGGTCGCAGTGAGGCTGCAGAAAACACTGGCACATCGCACGAACACGCTCCCAGTCTGTACGCACCTGGCGGTCGCGCTCTTCATGCCACATCCTTGCAATATGCGAAAATTCAACAGGGGTGCAACGTTCAAAGTCTGTCTGACTCATCCCGATGCACCCCACCGCCAAACCCATTATGTCATATATTTTCGTCAGACTGTTTTTTTTTCTTCTGAAGATGAGCCAGAAGACATCGATGCGTAGAACTCATTCAGAGCACCAGGCTCAAGACTGTCTGCGAATGTCTCAAAGTCAAGAGCAAAGTCAACATCATCCGCCTTGCAAGCCGACTTAACGCAGCAGTAAACAAACATTATCATGTCTGTCATGCTCTGAGAGTCCATCTCGCTGACATCATAACCTGACATACGATTGAAGCGAACCATTGCGCCCATCGTGACCCTGCAAGGATACTCCTTGCCCTTTATCTTTATTAAGTTCATAATCCTTAAACATTAAACATTAACCCTCTTTCTCATCCTTAAGACCAGTGAGCTTTTTTACTGCTCCGCAGTTGTCAAGCTTCACGCTGTACTTCGCATCATTGCCGGCCTGCCCGTCAAGCTCAATACTCGTGATGATATACTTGCCGCTGTAACCGCCTGACACCTTGCCTGTACGCTGGTCACCGTCACGAAGAGCGTATGAAGCATCAACTGGGACACCAGCAAGCATCATTGCCTTTAGCTCGTCATATGTCGGAAGACCTGTCGAGACACTGCGAAGAACACAGCCGTCTGCGCTGATACTCTCGCTGAACGACTTAACGTACTTCTCCTTCCATTTGCCGCCTGACGCTTCTTTCGTAACACGCTCGCCAGTCTCTGCACTCGTAGATATCTTGCAGCCTGTAGAGAAACCTAACGCCTCTGAGCCTACTGACAGAATAAGATCGGTACCGTCTAATACACTATGTTCCATTTCCTTTAGTTTTTTTCTTTAATATGAATAATATTAATAATAAGCAAGGCAGCGCAAAAACAACTATCTGCCACGGAAAGCCATCACCATCGTCATCAAGCTGTACTTCCTCTGCCTCCATCTCATGTTGCATTGAAGATAAGAGCTTTATTTTGCTGACCGTCTGAACAGAACCTGGAGAAGACACGCGAAGGTGCAACACACTGTCATTGCTGCGACGTATCGACGCACTCGAGCCGCCACGGCTCACATTATACTCCGCACCGACAGGAAGAGCAGCAAGAGAAGGAAGCGTCAGAGGCAAATCGCCGGTGTCAGGCTTCACCACTATCGGATCCGCGCTTATCGACACGCCTTGAACGACGCCGCTTGACACCTGCATCTCCCTCATCTTCCGCGGTGAGCTGCAGCTCAAGGCTGACAGGACAAGCAGCATGATGAGGACAATACTCAATAGCCTCAATAGCACGGGACAAACGGTTGACTGTGCGGCAGAGCTTCCTGTTCTCTGACATAAGCTCGTCAAGTTTCTTGTTAGTTTCTTCATTCTGTTCAGATAGCTCCTTAGCTAACAGAGATACATCCTCGTACATCGCCTTATAAGCATCATGCACGGCCTTCGCACTCTCTGCATTCCGCATCGAACGGTTCAGAAACCACGACAACGCAGCACCTATGCCACCTGAAGGGATTACCCATTGAAGTATCTCTGTTAGTTCCATTTATTTCTTATAATACTAAGTTTAATCACAAGTCCTCAGACCACTCCGAGTCCTCCGACTATTCCGAGTCCTCCGACCACTCCAAGTCTTCCGACCACTCCGAGTCCTCCGACTATTCCGAGCACTCAGACCATTCCGAGCACTCAGACCACTCCGAGCACTCAGAATGTCATTAACTCAAGAAAAACACTAGCTCGCCTTATACTCCGACATAATACAGCCAAGACAATCCGACTTCTTCGGCATAGCCAAGAAGTAATGGCGGAAGTTTATCTTGTTACGCTGATACTCAGGGTCAGTGCTTGCCTCTGAGTAATACATCTTCGTCGAACCGCTCGCCTTGAACACACGAGGCGCAAAGAAAGCAAAGCTTGCCTGATACTCGCCGGTACTTGCTGCCGCATCAAGCGGCTTCTTCTTGCCTGCTGTCGTATACAACGGACAGTTAACATACTCATATACCTCAAAACCGTACAGATTGCTGATCTTGCCTGATACATAGTTGTAATACTGGTCCGCAAATTTCTGGTCTTCAAGCAGAAGATCTGACACATGATCCGGACACAGAACAAGACGACGGCCTGACACTGGCACCTTCAGCTTGTCAAACTCACCCTTCAGACGGATTATGTCTGCACGAGTCAGACGGCGGCGGCCCTTGGTGTCATCAACATAACCACCTGTCGTCTTCAGAACAATGTTGCCGTCTGAAGCCTCAAGAGGTGCTATCGCATGAGCTGCCTTCTTGAATTTCGCCTCGGTGATTGCCGCTGAGTGAGATTCCTTCACTCTCGACATCTTGTCGTAAGACAAAGCATAAAGCTCGTCATCTGTTATCGGAGTAACCTCCGTCTGAAACTTGTCAAGGCTTACAGCGATGTCTGCATCATTAAGAGCTGTCACCGGAATAGGATAGGTCGTGTTGTTTATAATAACCTTCGGATCCACACCAACATCAACCAGGTGAATAACATCATTGTTCACTATGCTTGAATTGTCCGGAATACCGTCAAGCCAGCTACCTTCCGTACCTGCACGAAGCTTCTTTACCATCTCACCTGTCCAGATCTCTACGGCAACACCTTCAAGAAGACTGCCATGAGGCATAAAACCGCCAAGCACCAACGATACACCGTTTACTGCCAGACAACCCAACAACGGATCTGCACCTAACACATGCGCTGACGCACTGCCAACAAGACAGTTAGCAAGCAACGCAAACATAATTGTCATTAAATACTTCATAATTTCTATTCTAACGTCATTTAATTAATAATTAAAAACTAACTAATCAAGCTCAACACCATACTCCTCCTTATAAAGACGAGCATACTGCTCACGATCCTGCTCACGCATAATGCGAAGCTCTGACTCTGGAACATCGCTCAGTTTCTTCCATACAGAACCACCACTGCCGCTCTCTAACTGACTAGAAAGACTAACACGAGGCGTCATGCTCTTGAACGTCGACTCCAGGCTTTCAATACCTACCTGCTTGCCAAGTTCAACAAAATGACCACGTGACGACTCATCTATCAGCTTCGAACTGATGGCTGCATCAACACACGACTCTACTGCTGACAAACGCAGCGTTTCTAACTCGGCAAGAAGTTCTGCATTCTTGCCACGAAGTTTTACAGAGTTCTCGCAGGCGAACATCACCTCATCCTCCGTACTCGTTTCCGGCAGACCAAGTGCCAGAGCAATTCTTTTTAATTCCATGTCTTTTGTTTTTTGTTCATTATGAGATAAAAGCCGAGGTACTATAGCATCGGCTACATCATTACCATTACACAAATTCACAACTGAGTCACCATGACGAAGAACATAAGCATCATAGTTCGCACCAACATCAACAAGAGATACCTCGTAAAGACGGCTGCGAGTCACTGTCGCATTAGTCTGACCTTCTAATAGAAGACTCGCATCCATACTGCTCTCCAATACATCAAGACCAAGACTTACCATCCTAAGACTGCCAAATTCCCACTGCTTCTTAAGCTTCTGGCTCAGCTCGCTCGCCTCGTCAAAGACAAGCTCACCGCTTATCTCCGTCTCTGACACCTCGATATTCTCAACAATGCCTACCACTTCACCACGCCTGTGCATGTACAAAAGAACAGGATTATTACGGTAGCTCGTCAGATCGATACCTGAAGTCAGCACACGAAAACCATATGAGTTCAAACCGTCACTCGTCAGACGGACTCGTTTCTTTTTTTTCATAATATATCTGCGTTAATTCAACGATGCAAAAGTATAACGAAATCTTCATCACACCAAATTTCCGTGAACCCCCTGCATACTTCTATGTAACTGATACACACTTATTTCCATTCACAAAGATTACTTGCTAACTTTGCACCTGTACAACTATAACAGGTGTTGCAAGCAACACCATAAAACACTCTATAAAAATGAATAAAAAAGAAATCGAAAACAAAAAAGAATTAGCACGCGTACTATATCTTAACGGCATGTCAAGAAACGAAATAGCACAGCGAGTTGAAGTAAGCGAAGTCACAGTCACTAACTGGGCGAAAAAATACGCTTGGAAAGAGGCAAGAGCTGCGAAAAACATCACACGACCAGAACTCGTCAACAAACTTCTATTAACAATCGACAGACTTATCGAACAGGTCAACGAGTCGGACGACGCTACTCTCATCGCAGGACTCGGCGACAAACTCGCAAAGCTTTCATCCGTAATCGAAAAACTCGACAAAAAAGCTAACGTCGTCGACGCAATAGAAGTCTTCATGGCATTCTCTAAATGGATTGAATACCGCTCTACAATCGACCCAGAAGTCACACCAGAGCTCATGAAGGCCATCAACAAATACCAGGATCTCTACATCACAGAACAAATGGGTATACATTAAGGGGGGTGTTCTAAAAAATACGTCGAGTTGATTTTTGTTCTTTTTTCGTATGTGCTTGTGTAAGTTGAAGAAGGAGCATAGCGGGCTATGTGACTGATGAAACTTGACAAAATGACATCGAAAGAGACGAAAAGCGACCGAAACAGAAACAATAGAATCAGTGAACACTTAAATTCGTAATTTTTAGAACGTCCCTTAACATTCTTCATTCCTCAAACCATGCCTACTCAAACCGAAATAAAACAAGCTCTCGAACTCTGGAAAGAAAGATGCAAAACAGTTCAGCAGATGACGGATACTGCTGACCTGAAACCAGAAACACCTGCACAGAGAGACAAACGTATCGAGAAACTCAGAAAATCATACCACCTCTTCTGTGAGTACTACTTCCCGCACTTCCTACAGCTCAGAGACAAAACAACAGGAAAAATCATCAAAACTGTACATAATGCGCCATTCCATAACGAAGCAGCAAGAAAAGTTATAAGCACACCTAACCTAAAAGCTGTATTCAAATGGCCAAGAGGACACGCTAAGTCTACTCACTTCGACATCTTCATGCCGCTATGGCTCATGTTCCAGAAACAAAGACTTATTAACGTCATGGTCGTCGTAGGCAAATCAGAGGAAAGCGCAAGAACTCTCCTCGCAGATATTCAGGCTGAACTAGAATTCAACCAGAGAATTATTGCCGACTACGGACAACAGAAATCCGTCGGCAACTGGCAGGAAGGAGAGTTCGTCACTATCAGCGGAGTCGCTTTCTTCGCAAGAGGAAGAGGACAGTCACCACGCGGACTCAGATACAAGGAAGCAAGACCTGACTATATCGTCATCGACGACCTCGACGACGACGAACTGTGCAGAAACGAAAAACGTGTCAGAGAACTCACTGACTGGGTCAAGGAAGCTCTGTTCGGAGCACTCGATGTCGGAAGAGGAAGATTCATTATGGTCGGTAACCTTATCGCGAAAAACTCTGTACTCCAAAACATCATCAACACACCAGGAGTATACGTCTCTGAAGTGAAAGCTGTAGACAACAACGGATGCCCTACATGGGCTGACAAATGGACAAAGGATGAAGCGCTGCAGGCACAGCAGTTCATGGGATACAGAGCATGGCAGAAGGAAATGATGCACAACCCTATCAACGAAGGAACTATATTCAGACATGATTGGATAAAATACAAAAAATTACCAAAACTCGACAAATATGACGAACTCGTATGCTACACAGACCCTTCCTTCAAGTCTACTAACACTAACGACTACAAAGCATCACGACTATGGGGGAAAATCGGAACAGAACTCCATCTCATCGACTGTTACGTAAGGCAGGATACTGTCTCAGGAATGGTCAGATGGCTATACGACCTATACGAAAGAACAAGAGAACAAGCAGCTGTAAGATTCTATATGGAGGCTAACTTCATGCAGGATATTATTCTCGATGAGTTCCATACCGAAGGA
>JAFPAS010000189.1 GCA_017424205.1 Prevotella sp.
CGATGCTGTGCATACTGACTCTGCAGGATTGGCTTGCCACAGATGAGGAGTTACGTCTGTCAGATGCTGGTGCAGAGCGTATCAATATTCCTGCTAATCCAAGACATTACTGGCGTTATAGAATGCACATAAACCTTGAAGACCTTATAGCAAGCGATGCATTCAACTACTCGCTTGAAGGCTTAATAAAGGAAACATCACGATAATAAAAACTGAGACAATGGGAGGCATGCTGTGTCTCCTATGTCTCTGTTCTATGGACAATATAGTCTGGCGAGTCTTCTGTTGCAGACGGGGCTTGCAATATTCCATGCTATATTGGGCAGAAGATAATATAATAACAGTCAAGGAAAAACAACATCATATACTTTTATGGCAAAGAAAAAAGTAATATCAAAAACTCTTTTTGTAGCACTCGCACTTATGAGTGCAACAAATGCATTGGCGCAGGAGATGACTTGGAGTCCGACATCAACACGATTCGCATTATGGACTCCTTCGGCTGATTCTGTAAAAGTCAACCTCTATGCTAAAGGCTTGGGCGGTTCGCCACTGCAGAGCATAAACATGAAGAAGGACAATATCGGTGACAAATGGGTTGCTGTAGTGCCAGGAAATCATAAGGGAAAATTCTATACATTCCAGGTTAAGTGCGGCGGAGAATGGCTGGCAGAGAATCCAGGCATTGGAGCACGTGCTGTCGGTGTCAATGGTCAGCGCGGCGCTATTATTGATTTGCGTGATACTAATCCTGCAGGATGGGACAATGACCGTGCGCCAGAGTTCACCGGACAGAAGGATGCTGTGATATATGAAATGCATCACCGCGACTTCTCTGTCGATAGTGAATCAGGCATAAAGAATAAGGGTAAGTTCCTTGCACTGACAGAAGAGGGCACTCGTAACTCTGCTGGTCTTGCTACAGGTATTGACCACCTTAAGGAACTTGGTGTGACACATGTGCATCTTCTGCCTTCATACGACTATGGAAGCATCGATGAGACCACTGGTGCAGCTTATGGAGGAGGAAATCGTGTGCCTTCTACCTACAACTGGGGATATGACCCTGTTAATTACAATGCGCCAGAAGGTTCATACAGTACAGATGCATATACTCCAGAGACCCGTATCCGTGAGTTCAAGTCTATGGTGATGGCTCTGCATAAGGCTGGTATCCGTGTCATTATGGATGTGGTATATAATCATGTCTTTGACCTTGGCAAGAGCAGTTTCGAGCGTACAGCGCCTGGATATTTCTTCCGATATAATGCTGATGGCACACCAGCCAATGGTTCTGGATGTGGCAATGAAACAGCGTCAGAGCGTGAAAAGTTCCGCCAGTATATGATAGAGAGCATTGCCTATTGGATGAAGGAATACCATGTCGATGGATTCCGTTTCGACCTTATGGGCATACATGATATAGAGACAATGAATCTCATACGTCAGACAGCGCAGGCTATAGACCCTAATGTAGTGCTTTATGGCGAGGGATGGGCAGCATCTGCACCTGTCTTGCCAGCAGAAACACTTGCGATGAAGGCGAATACAGCTCAGCTTGGTGGCATCGCAGCATTTGGCGACGAGATGCGTGACGGACTGCGTGGTTCGTGGAGCGATAACAATGAGGGAGCATTCCTTATTGGCAATGCTGGCAATGAAGAAAGTGTGAAGTTTGGCATCGTGGGTGCTATACAGCATCCAGGTGTAGACTTTACAAACGTAAACTACAGCAAGGCGCCATGGGCATCACAGCCTTCAGAGATGATTAGTTATGTGTCATGCCATGACGACCAGTGTCTTGCAGACCGAGTTAATGCGACATTGAAGATAAAAGCAGAGAAGACAAAGAACAAGAAGCTCTATACGAAAGAAGCACGTGTGCGTCTGCAGAAACTTGCAGAGACAGTCGTGCTTACTTCTCAAGGCGTTCCGTTCATCTGGTGTGGCGATGAAATCATGCGTGATAAGAAGGGTGTGCATAACTCATTCTCTTCTCCTGACAGCATAAACCAGATTCCATGGGCGCAGAAAGCTGAATATAAGGATATCTGCGATTATATTTCTATGCTTATTAAGATACGCAAAGCACATCCAGCATTCCGCATGGGATGTGCTGATATTGTTCGCGAAAATCTTGAGTTCTTGCCAGTGAAGCAAGGCAATGTTATTGCTTGGAAGCTGAATGGAGAAGCAGTAGGTGATTCATGGAAGGAAATCATCATCGTGCTTAATTCAAACACCAAAGCCATAAAGCAGCAGGTTCCTGAAGGAACATATACCGTGGTATGTTCAGATGGCAAGGCTGACATCAACGGCATGGGTACTGTAGAAGGCAAGCGCGTGACAGTACCAGCACAGTCGGCTGTAATTATGTATAGATGACAAGTTGACGAGTAGACGAGTTGCTTGTTTAGTTGACAAGTAGACGAATAGACAAGTTGATTGACAACGACATCCATTAACCCTTAACCTTTAACCATCCACCCTTACACCAATATAAATATATAATCAAATGAAACATATACTATTATCAATTTTTGCATTCCTTGCTGCAGTATCGGCAGGAGCACAGAGCGTCAAGAGTCCTGACGGCAATATGGTCGTAAACTTCTCTCTTGACCAGGGACGTCCTACATACACCGTAGACTTCAAGCAGAAGAATGTTGTCAAGCCGTCACATCTCGGACTGCAGCTGGCAAAGGGCGGTGCAGACTTGATGGACGGATTCGTAGTGAAGGATACGAAGACTGCATCGTTTGATGAGACATGGACTCCGGTATGGGGCGAGGAGTCAAGCATACGCAATAACTACAACGAACTCGCCGTAACGCTTGACCAGCCTTCTACACAGCGCAGCATTATCATACGCTTCCGTGTATATAACGACGGTGTAGGTCTGCGTTATGAATTCCCACGCCAGAAGAATCTCGTATACTTCACCCTGAAGGAAGAGAAGACGGAATTTGCAATGGCGGGCGATCATACTGCTTGGTGGATTCCTGGAGATTTCGACACACAGGAGTATTCTTGGACGAAGTCACGTCTGTCAGAAATTCGTGGCCTTATGCCTGCTGTAGTCAAGGCGCACTCAGACAATTCATCTTGGGAGACATTCTCTGATACTGGCGTACAGACCACTATACAGATGAAGAGCGACGACGGGCTGTATATTGCAATACACGAGGCAGCACTTGTTGACTACAGCTGTATGCATCTCGAACTTGACGACCGCACCATGACATTTACCTCTTTCCTTACTCCAGATGCTGAAGGCTACAAAGGTTATCTGCAGGCACCATGCACATCGCCTTGGCGAACACTGCGTATCACAGAAACTGCAGCAGAGCAGTTGGCGAGCCGTCTCACTCTCAACCTCAATGAGCCATGCAAGATAGAAGATACTTCATGGATAAAGCCTATAAAATACTGTGGTGTATGGTGGGAGATGATTTCTGGCCATCAGACATGGTCATACACAAACGACCTTCCTTCCATCAATCTGACTATTGACGACTATAGCAAGGTGAAGCCTAACGGCACACATGGAGCAACAAACGAGGCTGTGAGAAAATATATCGACTTCGCTGCAGCAAACGGTTTGCAGCAAGTGCTTGTTGAAGGCTGGAACATAGGCTGGGAAGACTGGTTCGGTCATCAGAAAGATTATGTTTTCGACTTCCAGACACCATATCCAGACTTCGATATCAAAGCGCTCAACGAGTATGCACATTCAAAGGGCGTACGTCTTATGATGCACCACGAGACATCAAGTTCTGTGCGAAACTATGAGCGTCATATGGAGGCAGCTTACACTCTGATGAATAAGTACGGATATAACTCAGTGAAGTCTGGATATGTAGGAAATATTGTTCCACGCGGTGAGCATCATTACGGTCAGTGGCTCGTAAATCACTATCTCTATGCCGTGACAGAAGCTGCAAAGCATAAGATTATGGTCAACGGACATGAGGCAATCCGTCCTACAGGTCTCTGCCGTACATATCCGAACCTTCTTGGTAACGAATCAGCTAAGGGCACAGAGTATGAAGCATTCGGTTCACTCTATCCTGCACACACCACTATCCTTCCGTTCACACGACTCAATGGCGGACCGATGGACTATACTCCAGGCATTCTTGAGACAGACCTCACATGGGCAGGAAATAAGAATAAGGTGAATACAACACTCGTTGGTCAGCTGGCACTCTATGTCACACTCTACTCTCCATTGCAGATGGCGGCAGACACACCAGAGAACTATGCTAAATACATGGATGCATTCCAGTTCATTAAGGATGTTGCCGTTGATTGGGACCGCTCACTCTATCTTGAGGCAGAGCCAGGAGAGTATCTTACTATTGCCCGCAAGGAGAAAGGTAAGGACAATTGGTTTGTAGGATGCAAGACTAATGAAAATGCTCATGAGAGTGTGCTGACACTCGACTTCCTCGAAAAGGGAAAGAAATATGAGGCTGTAATCTATGCTGACGGCAAGGATGCATCATGGGACAAGAATCCAAAGGCATACACCATAACAAAACGCACGGTGAAAGCAGGCAGCAAGCTTAAGCTGAAGGCAGCACCTGGCGGAGGATATGCTATCAGCATCATGCCGATGACAAAGTAAAGTGGAAAGCGAAGCTTCGCCAGCTTGAGCAGCGAACGTCAAACGAAGCACGGACGCAGTTCGTGCCGTTTGGTGCGCGGACAGC
>JAFPAS010000190.1 GCA_017424205.1 Prevotella sp.
ATATGAAAATATGAACCTCTTGATTGTAAGCCTGCATATATAGTCTGTGGCCTTATAATCAGGAGGTTTTTTGATGTTATAATGTTAGCATATAATATAGAAAATCAATTATGGACATACTATTAATCATCGTCGGCATAGCCATAGTATTGCGTGGAGCAGACAATCTTACTGAAGGTTCTGTGAGCATAGCTCGCCGCTTTAATATGTCAGAACTGATAATCGGACTGACAGTTGTGGCGCTTGGCACGTCAATGCCAGAGCTCTGTGTCAGCTTGACGTCAGCTTTGAGCGGAACAGCTGATATGGCTTTAGGCAATATCATAGGCAGTAACATATTCAATGTATTCTTCATTGTAGGACTTTGTGCAGTCATACAT
The DNA here is from genome assembly GCA_017424205.1 of Prevotella sp. Lineage (GTDB taxonomy): Bacteria > Bacteroidota > Bacteroidia > Bacteroidales > Bacteroidaceae > Prevotella. The sequence goes on from JAFPAS010000190.1 coordinate 381, forward strand.
CCAATGTCAGTTGGTCTTACAGCCGTTCGTCGTGACCTTCCGTTCTGTTTTGCAGCAACACTGATGCTTATATTCTTCCTGACAAACGGCACTTTGAGCATGGTAGAAGGTCTTGTTATGTTGCTGATATATGCTGTATACACAGTATATACGATACGCAAGGAGAAAACAGCTGGACAGGCAGCTGCGCCAGTAGAACCTGTTGAAACCAAGCGCAGCCTGCCTAAGATATTCTATAATCCGTATCTGAAGGTTACTGTTGGTCTTATAGAACTTGTTCTGGGCAGCAATCTGTTTGTAGACCATGCTACGCTGCTTGCCACCGACCTTGGAGTGTCAGAGGCAGTAATAGGCATCACAATCCTTGGTTTTGGCACTTCAATGCCAGAACTTGCCACCAGCCTTGTGGCTGCCATAAAGGGCAGCACGTCCATTGCTTTGGGCAATGTGATTGGCTCTTGTGTGCTGAATATCCTTGTCATCCTCGGTCTGACAAGTGTTATCACACCGCTTGCACCTCAGGGCATCACCGCACTCGACCTTGCCATGGTATTCCTCAGCGCACTGCTGATGTGGTTTTTCTCATTTACGAAGAAGACTATGGAGCGTTGGGAAGGTTCGCTCCTACTGATTATATTCGTAGCATATTTTGTTTTCCTGATATATAATGCGTAAGGATGAAGGGCATGGAATTAACGAATTAAGGATTAGGTAGTACCGACATGGTATATATAAAAGGCGGGAGCGGAGACACTATAATGCAGTCTCTGCTCCCGCTTTTCTGTTTTCTGCCGTTTTGTCTTACTGTCCGTACATCATGCCGAACACCTTTATCATATCGTCGCTGTCGTCAGTCTTTATCTTGTTTTTCTTGATATAAGCCTTCAACGCCTTTTTGTCACTGTCCGTCTTGCAGTTGTTCAGCAGATTCTTTCGTGTGGCGTGAGTCATTATCCCCTTGTCGCAGATGTAGTACTTATATCTCAGTGGTATAGGTTTTCCGTCATACCATACGGCGCGCATCTCATCATGCAGCTCGTTATTCCTGCCTTTCAGATTGAGTTGCTGAATCTTTGCCGATGTCACCGTACCCATATTCATGTAGTAAGAAGAGTTTGAGCGCAGCAGTTCCTCAAACTTCGGTTCGGTATCAAGCAGCAGCATGGCTGTGCTGTCGCTATTTGTTGCCAGGCATTCCAGATATTTCCCGTCTATATTTACATATCTCTTTCCGCCCATCTCAATGCTGGCGATATCCGTGAAAGCCACCCTTGAAATCCTTCCCCCTGCTCCTATGCACTGCAAGATGCCGTCGTGCAGATGAATATTCATTACGGCATTGCTGTGTATTCCGCTTGAGAGATGAATCACTCCCTGTTCAAATGTCGGGTTAAGATATGGCCAGTTAGTTGTAGGGCGGTATTCTTCCCCCTTCGTTCCTACGTTTTCTTCCCCATTGGCTTGTGCACATATATTCAGAGATATGCAGCACATGAGTGCCAATGCCATCATTTTGATTGTGTTGCTGTGTGTCATTATGATTTCTATTTTATTGTTTCTGTATGATAAATGCCAAATTGTTACTTTCCGAGCAGTTCCCTTACTTTCGCTTTCAGACTCTCCCCGTGCAATCCTTCTGCAACAATCGTGCCGTCTGGTCCGATGATAAATGTTTCCGGCATACTCGTAATGCCATACGCTTTCATGAATGCAGAGTGCCATCCGTTGCTGTCAGCCAGCATTGTCCAGTTCATGTTGCGTGCCTTGATATATCCCTTCCATTCATCGTCATTATCTGGCGACACGCCGATGACCTTGATGTCGCTTTCGTCATAATCACGTGCTATATGCTTATTGGCAAACATATTCCTTCGGCTCCACCATGAATTGACGCTCCACGTATGCACCAGCACATATCGGCTTTTGCCCACATAGTCACTCAGGCGATGCTTGTTTCCGTCGCTGTCTTCAAGAGTTACGTCAGTGTATTTTCTCCCCGGCTGTCTCGAAACCTTCCCGTCGTAGTATAAGCATGCGGGCATAGTCAGCAAATCCTCCCTGTATGCTGGATTCTGCATGACAGAGTCAAGCTGTGCAAAAGACAGTCCTGGGTATTTGTCAGCCAGATAATACTTTGCAATACTGTTTCCGTTCTCCTTCCTGATTATATCGTAATAGAGGCGGTCGAGCCTATTGCGTGCAGCATCGAACCCCTCCTTGTCTATTATTCTGTGTGAATCAATATCAACGACATATTTAGTCATGTCTCTCTGAAGCAGAAGTATACGTTTCTGATAATCCATAAACCTCTTGTTCAGTGCCGACGCCGTAATCTCACCATTCTCCATATTGATGCTTACAGGCACGGAATCCACCACCAACGCCCAGCAGTTGCCGTTGCTTCCGTCAGATATCATTACTACAGAGCCGTATGGCAGGTCTTTGCGGAAGTCAATCTTTCCGTCGTCATAGCGGTATTTATGCGGTCTGCCGAATGACGGCAGGGCATCAATAATAATAAACGGGCGTCCTGCGGCAATGTCTCCGGTCAGAATCCAGTTGATGTTCTGCTGCTTGGCATGTCTGTCTAAGACAGCATACTGATTGAAAATGTTCTTTGATTTCTCCTCAGTTATCAGTCTGCCCGCATATGCTGTGACAGCTGCATGTGACGTTGGTCTTTCATGAGCATCCATGTCAATCTTTTCCTGCAAGAGCATTCTGGCATGTATGAACAGTCTCTTTCTTGCGTCATTTGTTTCCTGAGAGGTCATGCTGTTCAGGTATTCAGCCACCTGGTTGTATTGTGCCAGAGTGATATTCCTGCTGAATTTCTCACACATCTGCTTTGTAATGTAGGCTACTCCGCTCATTTCCTGTGCGTTGTTTCGTCTTTTCTGCGCAGCATAGTGCTGGCTAAAAATCCTCAGATTCTCCCTTAGTTTTACAAATTCGGTAGTGTCATTGTCCACATCCGCATCATATCGGGCGTAGCTATGCTCGGAGTTAATGTCATATCTCTGCAGCGGTTCAGTCCTGCGCCATCCGAGTCCTGCTATTTCCATTATCTGTCCGTCGATACATGCGAACGGTTTGCCGTTATAGTCGGTAAATTGCACGTCCTTCCATAGCATCAGATATTTATTACAGAGAGAGTCACCCATCTGCAGACACGTATATCTGTAATTCTGTGTCAGCGTATAGGTCCAGGCTAATTTCCCGAAGAACGAGTCATCGCATACGAAAGTCATTGGTTCCATAGGCAGTGCGTCGATGTTCCATGCGTGTCTCTGCATGCTCTCCGAACTGTATTCCTGTGTGTTGTCAAATGCCTTCATCAGCCTTTTTAGAATCTCAGGCACAAACCCATCCTGCGCCATTTCCTTCTCGTTCAGTATGTATTTGAAGTATATGGTGGTGAGTGCCGTGTTCTTTCTTCTTTCTACCAGCAGGTTTTCAGACTCCGCCATGCTGTCCATTTCGTTCTTTATGCTGTAGAAGCCATCATTCTCTTGAGCCGCTGCACATTCTGCCAAAGCCAGCAATGCGACAGCAATTATAATCCAGTGTTTCATATTTGGATATGTTAGTTTCCTTTTTCATTCGTTATTACAGCCGAGTCAGGTTTTCCGCAATTCATGCAAGTCATCTTCTGCTGCAAATTGTACATCCTTTCGTCCGTCTCGATATACTGCTTAATGTGTGCTATCTCCACACTGTCCTCTATGCGTTGAGTCTTTGCAGTTAGCCTCGCCATAACTTCACCCAGCTCCTCTATAGGCACCAGCCGGTCGCCGTCAGCCGCACCGTTCTTCGTTTTTTGAGTAGTGGCGGCAGGCTGTTCGCTGCTTATATCCGCAAGGACAGGCATTTCGTTCTTCACCACAGCACTCTTTGCTCTGTTCTCTTTGCTCTGTTCTCTTTGCTCTTTACTCTGTTCTCTGTTTTCTGTTATATGTTCTCTTTGCTCTGTTCTCTTTGCTCTGTTCTCTGTCCTCTCCTCACTTAAATACCATCCGCCCATGCCTATGAGTACAGCCACAGATGCTGCGGCAGCCCAGCGTCTAATGCTGCTATGACGTTTGCGTGATGAAGACACCGCTGCTGCAGGCATAGAAAGATGCATCTGCGTCTCCTTTCCGCCTTCTCTGCGCTGCGCCATGATGCTGTCATATTCCTCAGACAAGTCTTCCGTAATCCAGCGGTTCATCTCATCCTCGCTGAATTTCCTTCCTTCCATGCGCTGTTCTATGTCTTTTCTGATATCGTTATTCATTTTCTTCTCCTTTCCTCCATATCTTCTTCAGTTTCTTCTTTGCCATGCTGAGCATCGAACTGGCGGAGCGCGGCGTAATGCCCGTAGCTTTCGTAATCTGTCCGATGTCCATCTCCTCGTCGTATCTCATCTTTATCAGCCGCTGTTCCGTAGCGGTCAGGTTTCCGATAGCATTTTTCAGTTTCTCACGTTCTTCTGTTTCTATCATCCGCTCCATGGCGTCGGCGGAATTGTTAGGCTTTGCCGCCAATGCTTCCGGCTGCATGACTGGCGGCTTGTGCTTCTGTTTCCTCCATTCGCTAACGCAGTAGTTCTTTGCCATTCTCACAGCCAGCGGTGTTATCCCGATGTCCGGGTCAATTCTGTCGGCAGTGAGCCAGAGCCGCATCAGCACCTCCTGCGCCACGTCTTCAGCCTTAGCCATGTCGGCAAAGAAGTCATATCCCACACGAATCAGGTGCGGGCGCAGCGACGGTATGATATTTTCCAGTTCCTTATGTGTCATTAGCGGTCTGTCAGCGACAGTGTTCTGGTTATGCCATGTGTTGCTTTCTTATGCGAGGCATACACTCTGTTGTAATAACGCACAAAGTTACTCAATGTTAAGTGTGCAATCCGAATAAATACGGTTAAAAAACTTTAATCTCCTAAAGCGTGTCTCTTATGACCGTAATCGCTGATTGAAGAACCGCAGAACACACGGCACATAACGCCCATGTGCCTGCGGCATTAAATATATCAGCTAACTGAACTCAGAATAGATATATTTAAGCTTTAATCTCTCTTCACCTTTCCACTTGTTAACTGTATTGTATTCAATAGGAACTATCAACTCTTATACTTGTCAACTAATTGTTTCCGCTATTCATCAGTTTGTCAATAAATCTTTCCATTTCTTTGCCCCGCAAGTCTTTGCTTACAATCTTGCCGTCGGGGGCGAAGAGTATTATGAATGGTATACCTTTTATGCCATACGCATCGAGTACTACATTGTCGATGTCATATATCTGCTGCCATGTCATATTTTTCTTTTCCATCGTAGAGAGCAAATTCTCTTTCTTATCGTTTACAAACACGCCCACCACAGACAATCCTTTGTCCTTATATTTTGCATGGAGCGATGCAAGATGTGGAATTTCTCCTATGCATGGTCCGCACCATGACGCCCAGACATCCATAAGCACATATTTGCCACGTCCAAAGAAATCAGACAAGCGCACTCTTTTGCCGCTAATATCTTCTCCCTCAAAATCTATGAACTCCTTTCCCGGTTGCAGTCTGGCAGCCATCACTCTGTTCTTTTCTTGTTCTCGCTCAAACAACTTAACCATTTGTGTGTTGCGAAGCATTGGCCCGAATGATTCTATCAGCTTTGCTTTAGTTCCGTCAGGACGCTCCATAAAATATGGAGTATACAGAAGATACGCGCCGATGACATCGTTATTATGACAGCTAAAGAGACTATCGGACAAATGATCGCGTTCCGTTTCATAAAGAGTAAATGCCTTTACATTTTCAACTCCTTGTTCTGATCTTGGCAAGGTTTTATTGTGCTTTAGTTTTTCGCTTAGCTGTCTCATCTTTTCCATCGCAACCTCATTATAGTATGACGCTTTTTCGTTAAGCTTTGTACCTGATGGCTGTTGCCTTGCATTTATTGTGATATTTCCTGGTTCTAAAATAAAGTCACAGCGAAACTTAAGTTTTGATGCATTATCACCCTCAACTTGTTCGGCAGAGTACATAAACATGCGACAAGTCTTCGGTGTGTCAACGTATCCTGCAAACGTAGCTTTGCCATTCTTGATTACGCATGAATCTAAATAGGAGGAATCTTCTGAAGAACGGACACGCATCATCATTCCGTCAAATGATTTTCCTGGATAAACCGTAATTGTAAAATTCTCGTCATTACGTGCATTCATTATCCCTACTGTTATCAGCAGAGCAATCGAAAGGATTAGTTTTCTCATATCCATTATACTTTAGGTTAATATAATACACGGGTAAGCAATTAGACACTGACAGGCGAACAGTCTAAATTAAATGAGCTATAGGCCTTAAATGACAGCAATATTTGGCAGTTAAACCGCAGGACACATGGCACATAACGCCCATGTGCCTGCGGCATTAAATATATCAGCTAACTTTAATCGGCTGTTATTTCTTAGGTTTCTTGCTGAACTTATATGCCAGCGAGAACATGACGTAGCGCGGAATGCTGCGATACCATGTCTCGGTGCGTCCCTGCGCATTGATGTTGTATCTCACCGTTGACAGCTGATGGAGAATGTCGAATGCAGTCACCTTCGCTGTCAGCAAACCTTTCATGAATGAACGTGCGAGTTGCGCGTTCCACACCAGGTCGTCAGTGTTCATCATGTCACTGCCGTATCCTCGGCGGCTGAAGTTCGTGATGTCTGTAGCTACATCAAGTTTCAGCACAGGTACGGTGTATTTTATGTTCAGTCCGTACTGATAGTCGTATGCGTTGATGTTCTCAAAGTCCTGATAGTCGCTTCGGCTGTGTCGAGTCTGCAGTTTCGCAGTCATCCCGACAGTCAGTTTCTGCAACCTGTATGTCAGTGTCGCCCCAGCTCCTGTGCTGAATGTATTTACCTTGCTCAGTTCAGACGGACTGTTGTCGTATGCCACTCCGAAGTCGACGCTATGCTTATAAGCCCCCGCAATGTACAGTCCGTAGTTCCAGCGGCGTTTCTTTCCGAGCGTGCCGTTTATTCCTCCTTGCAAGCTGCCCTCCCAGTTGCCGTCGACATTGTCATTCATATATGTGTAAGCACCTGTCTGTGTGTTGTATGATGTGCGCACTCCGAAGGCATTGTCCGTTATGGTTGCTGACATCTGCAGATAGTAATTCATGTTCAGCGAGTCGCAACGTATATCTATTTTTCCACTCAGGCGGTGGTTTGTGCGTGTTTTCAGGTCTGGATTGTTAATATGTACCGCCAGCGGATTAGATGTGTCAGAGAACGGCAGCAGTTGCGCTACAGTCGGGACATAAGAGTTGACGTTGTAATTGAACTCATATCTGTTCTTGCCGTAAGTATAAAGAAAGATATTCGGAGTGAAGTGAGTGTACCGGCGCGTGACAGCCGTGTCAATCTCTGCCCTCTGATACAGAGTCC
>JAFPAS010000191.1 GCA_017424205.1 Prevotella sp.
AATATCCCTCTGTGGAAAAAACAGCCATCGTAACGGATTATCTTCATTATATCAAATTGACCTTATGCTATGCCTCCTCTTTTTCTGTCTATTTAATAAACTCCAGCATTTTGATTCCATACCTTGATGTATTGAATCTTTGTTTCATTATCGATATGTATGAATGCAATGTGCTAACAATTCCCCGCCTCCGTCAAATGTCAGATATTAATGTTCGCCTTTTTATTGATGTCCGATTGAATGAGTTTTTTGTTCATGTTATGTGGTTTTATACCATAAACAAAAGTAACCAAAAAGAATGAATGGGAAAGCGAGAGATTTATTATAAGGAAAAAAACAGGGGTACAGAAAATACATTATCGGTCTACAGAAATAGTATATACCATCCTATTATACTGATGAATTATTATGAAAAATCTGCATATCTGCACAAGGCTTATAATTTATTGTTGCTTAGTGAGTTCTGTCTTGTGCAGATGTTGTACAGATGATGCAGCTATCGTTTTATATATAGATAGTTATCCCCATGCTTCTATGACGGGCAGTAAGCGAGAATTTTCTATCCCCTCTTTGCTTTACCATGCTGTCATTGCTCCGCTATGCTATGATAGAAATAACCCACAATGGGGCATTATGTAGTGACAGCCTGTATAGGGAGTAGAGATAATTATGTGCAGAGGCAGACGGGTGTTTTGGTTATAGAATAAGCTTCGGCCTATTCTGCCCATTCTGCAACGGTGCATACGTATTGCTTGGCGGTATTTATGGTCGTAGAGAATTTTACTTGTCCGTCGTAGGTATGCAATATGTTTTTCAGGTTGTCAGTGATGCCGGTGCCAATCAGCTTTAGGAGCGCCTCTTTCTTGGTCCATAGTATGGTGAACTGCAGGTCGGCTGCTGCTGCGTGACTCATGCCGACATGAGGCAGAGAGTCTATCGTGGCTAACTCTGTGGCGGAGAGTGTATATTGCGCTATGCGCTCCTTATATCGTCCGAGGCGTTCGATGTCGACGCCTACGGGATGATCGGCTACGATGCAGGCGACAGCATGGCGGCAGTGGCTCATATTGAAATGAATATTGGGGTGTGCCTCTAACGAAGGTTTTCCGTGTTCGTTTATATTGAATCGGATTTCTCTGATTGCGTATTGCTTATCAAGTATTTGTTGCAGTAAATGAAAAGAGAGGGCAGACTCGCGTCTGTCCTCTATGTGCTTATATGCGGAGACGATGCTCTTCCGCCATTGTGGCAAATCTGCAACAATGGAGTCGAATTCTTCGGATGTTATGGATTGTATGTCGTCGAGTATTCTGAGCATGTCAATAGCTATAGTATAAACTATTCTGGACTTTGGTTGTGTTTAGCTAATTCGCTCTCGACCATATTGGTTAGTTCTACAAATTGCTGCACGGTAAGTTGCTCTGGACGTTGTGTCATGATCTCGTGTGCAAAGAATTCTGAAGAACCAGGATTTGTTCCATTGAATATTTGTTTAAGAGAAACACGAAGCATCTTGCGGCGCTGATTGAACACAGTCTTTACCACACGGCAGAACAGTTTCTCATCGCAGCCGAGGTCGGTCACTGCATTTCGTGTCATGCGTATGACGGCAGATTTTACCTTAGGCGGCGGATTGAATACATTCTCGTCAACGGTAAAGAGGTATTCCGTATCGTACCATGCTTGGATCAGAACAGAGAGAATGCCGTATGCTTTTGTTCCTGGCTCAGAAGCGATGCGCAGAGCTACCTCACGTTGTATCATGCCTGTGCAGCAAGGTATAAGTTCCTTGTTGTCAAGCATCTTAAAGAATATCTGAGATGATATATCGTAAGGATAATTGCCTGTCAGAACAAATTGTTTGCCATCAAACACTTTGGTGAGGTCCATTCTTAGAAAATCACCGCTGATTACTTGCGGGGTGAAATCTGGCCATCGTTCGGCAAGGTACTCAACACTCTCTTTGTCAATCTCAACAACTTTGAACGGACGTTGTTTCTGTTTTAGATATTGAGTCATTACACCCATTCCTGGACCAATCTCCAGCACAGGTATATCTGGACAAGAGTCAACGGTATCGGCAATACGTCGTGCAATACCAAGATCGGTAAGGAAATGTTGGCCGAGCTGTTTCTTTGCTTTTACTTGTTTCATATCTATCCTTCTCTATAGAAATCGAGGGCTTCGTATATTTCCTCCTTTGTTGCTGATTGATTTATTTCGATTCTGCCAACTGCGGAAAGCAGTGTGAAGTTTATTTGGTCTGCCGTATTCTTCTTGTCGTGTGTCATGAGGTCGAAGAGTGTGCCGTAGTCATCGCATGTGATTGGCATTCTTCCGTACCACTCGTTGATGTAGCGCACGGTTTGACGCATTATGTTTTGCGGAAAAGCGGTCTTGATGCAAGAGAGATATAGTTCGCACACTAAGCCATATGCTACGGCATATCCGTGTGGCAGGGGGCTGACGGCTTCGTTCTGTGTTCCGTCTGTGCGCATACCGTGTGTCATGGCAAATGATTCTAATGCATGACCGATGGTGTGTCCGAGGTTAAGAGCCTTGCGCAGCCCTCGTTCGTAAGGGTCGTCACGGACTATCTTGCTCTTTACGGTGATGGATTCTGCCACCATCTGCTGCAATGCACAGAGGTCAGGATTTGCAATGTCGAAGCGCAGCAGAGCAGCGAGCATTGACATGTCAGGATTTATCAGTCCGTGCTTCAGCATCTCGGCATAGCCTGAGAGAATCTCTTTATTGCTGAGTGTTTTAAGAAACTGTGTGTCTATAATTACTGCATCAGCAGTATTAAATACACCAATTTCATTTTTCAAACTCCTGTAATTCACTCCGGTTTTTCCTCCTACAGAAGCGTCGACCATAGACAGTAGGGTGGTGGGTATATTTACAAAATGTATGCCGCGCTTAAATGTCGAAGCTGCAAAGCCTCCAAGGTCTGTCACCATGCCTCCTCCAAGGTTTATCAGCATGGAGTGACGTGTGGCACCATATTGTTGTAATGCATCCCATACCAATGCTAAAGTCTCGATTGTCTTGTTTTCATCTCCGTGTTTGATGATTATGAGCTTAGCATCAATTACGGATTTGAATGAACTTATTATCGGCCAGCAATTGTCTGAAGTAGTGTCATCGCATAACACGAACAGTTTGTCAGGTTTTACTTCAGTAATTGAATCTGAGAGATGCTTATCTAATGATGTAGATATTATAACCTTCTGCTCCATGTTTTATTTTGATTTTATTGTGTCTTGCTAAGCAGAGCAAGACGTCTTCTGCGATGTACTTTTCTCCGATATAGTCTATATTTTCTTGAGAAATAGAAAAAGAGTATGGTGCCTATGACGGTGCAGATTATGACAATCATCTGCACATTGAGCGAGTCGCCCTTTACGCGGCTCCACATTTCAACCATGGCCTCTGTCTTTTCTCCGCAGTCATGCATCAGCGCGCAGCGGTCGATGACGCTCTTGTCAGGATAGTATACGTAGTTGAGGTGGGCGGCGCGTCCAGCATCGCCAAACATATAGCTGGCATCAACTGGCGGGAACGAATCGTCAGTCATGCCCTCGAGCACCTCTTCTGTTCCGATTACCGACACGTAGCCGATTTCGTTCATGTTACGCAGCGCATTTTCTGACATGCACATGAAGTTGATGAAATAGCTTGCAGCAACAGGATTCTTTGAGTATATTGGTATCACCCATCCATCAAACCATACGTTAGAGCCTTCTTGCGGAACGAGATAATCGAGCTCTACACCTACCTCGCGAGCCTCTTCAATGGCCCATGCGGCATCGCCGCTCCAAGTCATATTTGCCCATGCTTTTCCCTTTGTCATTGTCTCCTTGCCAAAGTCAACTTCCCATCCGAAGATGTTTGGTTTGGCACGGCGCAGCATATTCTCAACAAGCATGATATTTTCGGTGGATATGGTGCCTACGAGCTCGTCTCTCGTTATGCGTCCTGACTGTATGTCATCATAGCGAGCGTAGCATATCAGACAAGAGTATACATCGCGGAAAGCATCCTTTATGAGTATCTTGCCGATGTATCGTGGATCGTACAGGGCGCCCCATGACTGCAAATCGTCGGCAGTTAGATATTTCTTGTTGTACATGAAGCCCGTTGTGCCCCACATGTAGCCTACGGCATAGTCAGACACGTTTATCTTCGAACCTTTTGGCGCCATCTGCTGGAATTTGTCAGTGGCGAATTTAGATACGTTGTCGAAGTAGGACGGAGTGTTGGTCTTAGCGATGACATCCTTGCGTATTGGCTGAAGAAGTTTTTTCTTCAGCATACGTTCGATGATGTATTCTGACGGACAGACAACATCATAGTCTTCATGGCCCACTTCTATCTCAGTGAGCATGGTCTCATTGATATCAAATGTCTGATAAACTATATTTATATACTTGCCAGTCTGCTTGTGATACCATTTCTCAAACTCGAGTATAAGGTCTTCATCTATATAGTCGGCCCAGTTGTATACTTTCAGTATCTCGTCACGGTTTGCAGCCGTTGCAGGTTGCAATGACGAGAGCATCAGGCACGACAGAAAAATGCTGATGAAAAGATATATGCCTTTTATATTTGTGTTCATTTTCTTTAGTGTCTAATTTTTTTACGTCGCATTTCTTTCTTCTGCTTGCTCGCTCTTATGTTTACGATTATTAGTAGCAGAAGTATTGCAATGAATATTAATGCTGACAGCGGACGTAACTCAGGAGTCAGACCTCCCTTTCGTGCATCGGAGTATATGTATGTTGACAGAGTTTCAAGTCCATCGCTGCCTTTGGTGAAGAATGTCACGGCAAAATCATCGATTGACAGCGTTAGAGAAAGTATGAATCCGCTGACCATGCCTGGCCATAGTTCTGGCATGAGTATTTTCTTAAATGCTTGCACGGGAGTAGCCCCGAGGTCAAGCGCTGCCTCATATATGTTTGGATTCATCTTTGTCAGACGTGGCATTACCGACAGTATAACGTATGGTGTGCAAAACGCAATATGCGAACATATGACGGTGAACATTCCGCGCGAAATGCCGAGGAACACGAAAAGCAAAAATATCGAAATACCGGTAATGATGTCGGGATTAATCATCGGAACATTATTCAGGAACGACACTGTGCGCTTCTGGATACCACGCATGTTATGTATGCCTATTGCTGCTACAGTGCCCATCATGGTTGAGATGATTGCTGCAGAAAGAGCAATGATGAGCGTGTTTTCAAGCGCATTATATAACGCATTGGCGCCGTCGGCTGTACCGGAGAAAAGATTCTCATACAGACCGAGTGAAAAACCTGTCCAGTTTCCTAATACTTTTGACTCCGTAAATGAATATATGATAATGATAAGAATTGGGGCATATATAACAACCAGCAATAGGTATAGATAGCCGTGAGTTAGTAGTTTCTTCCAGTTTATTTCGTTCATATCGTGCCTCCTTCCTGATTGTTGTCGTCACCGAAGAAACTGGTAAGACATATTAGTACAAGCAGAATCAGCGACAGGGCGGCACCGTAATTAAGCATGACGCCAGAATTGATGTTCTCCTGTATTGTCGTTCCGAAAAGCTTGATGTTGTTTAACGTGAGAAGTTCTGCTATGGCAAATGTGGATACTGTAGGAAGAAATACCATGACAATTCCCGAATATATGCCAGGCATTGAAAGCGGGAATACGACATTGGTGAATACCTGCCACTTGTTTGCGCCAAGGTCTTGTGCAGCCTCTATCAGATGATAATCCATTTTCTGCATTGTGTTGTAGATTGGGAATATCATAAATGGTAAGAAGTTATATACAAGGCCGAATATGAGAGCATTTTCGTTAAGTGGCAATGTGAGGAAGTCAAATAACGCTACTGTGGCAAGTGTGCGCAGAAGCATATTAATCCACATCGGAAGAATGAATAGCACGGCAAGAATCTTGGGCACGTCATATTCCTTTCCTGCCATGAACATTGCTGCAGGATAGCCGATAATGATGCAGATGAGTGTGGTGAGCATGGCGATTCCTATTGAATAAACCAACGTGTTTACCGACTCTGTCTGCAGAAAGAATTTCTCAAAATTACGCAAGGTGAAATGCCCTTCTGCATCTATTAGCGAATAATAGATGATAAGGAGTAGAGGGAGGATTACAAATATTGCCATGAAGACAATATATGGCCATGCCCATTTCTTGCGATTGTCAAGCGAAAAGGCTTGTATTATTTTATTCATGTCTGTCGTCTGACGTTTTAAGGATGGGTCAATATAAGCTTTGGTAGTGAAAATGTGTGTTAATAGGTGAGTTTATAGAAACCTATTCGTCAACTCTTATCTCTTCTGGTTGAATCTTTATACCAACAGTGTCTGATGTCTCCCAAACATCTGTCGTGTCAACATAAATCTTCTGGTGGTCTGGCGTCTCGACGGTGAGATGATAGTGATTGCCTTTATACAGAATGAAGCGTATAACTCCACTTGTCATTCCGTCTTCCTTATTGTCGGTCAATTCAATATTAAAACCAAACGACGCTGTGACACTCTCGTCTTTAAGGAAGCCGTGCTTCTGACACAAGAAGCGCGCGCCAAGCATCTCTATATGGTCTGTATCAATAACCGTAGCATTCACGCTGTTTTCCAAATGCTCTGACTCCATTACGTGTATGCCTTCTGGCTGCACCGTCAGACCATATTCTTTGCCAATTTCATATGCATTGTAATCCTGCACCAGAATTTCATACCCGTCTGGTGAGTCAAGTAGAATTTCATAGTGTACGCCTTGGAAGATACATGAACGTACTGTTCCTCGCCATTGTCCCTGGTCTGGATTCTCGTGCAGAGAGATGTCTTCTGGACGTATTACAACATTGACTGGCTCATCCTGCTCAAAACCACCATCAACACATTTGAACTGAAGCCCCATGAATTCAACGTTGAAATCCTCCTTCATGATGCCGTCGAATATATTGCTTTCACCGATAAAGTTTGCAACGAATGGATTAGCAGGTTCGTTGTATATATCCATCGGTGTTCCAACTTGCTGTATAATTCCGTCGTCCATGACTACAACAGTATCTGACAGGGTCAGTGCTTCTTCCTGATCATGTGTGACAAATATGAAGGTGATGCCAAGACGCTTGTGCATTTCTCTTAGCTCCATCTGCATGTCTTTTCGCATTTTTGCATCAAGAGCAGATAAAGGTTCGTCAAGTAGCAATACCTGAGGCTCATTTACGATAGCTCTTGCGATAGCAACACGCTGCTGCTGTCCGCCCGACAACGATGTCACGTCGCGTTCCTCATAGTCTGTCATGCTAACCATCTTAAGCACTTCAAGCACCTTTTGGTCAATCTCGTCCTCACTTTGTCCTTTCAACTTTAGGCCGAATGCGATATTGTCGTATACCGAAAGGTTAGGAAAAAGTGCGTATTTCTGGAATACAGTGTTCATAGGACGATTGTAGGGCGGTATCTGTGTGATATCTTTCCCCTCAAGCAAGATTTGGCCTGTTGTCGGCTGTTCGAACCCAGCAATCATACGCAGCAGCGTGGTCTTGCCGCATCCAGATGCACCAAGTATTGTGACAAACTCTCCACGTTTAATGTTAAGTGTGCAGTCTTTCAGTATTATTTTCTTGCCAAAAGCCTTGCTCACATGTTCTATTTGCAATATGCAGTCGTTCATGTTTTGTGTTGTTAAATTGCTAAGTATTTTATTATATAATGGGTTACAAAGTTACGTAACTTTTCTTAACCTACCAAATAAAAAACCAATTTTGTTTGTTTTGGTTTTATATAAGTGTATTATATTAATATGATATTTGTCTTTTTGTATTGTTATACTTAATATATGCTTGCTTTTTGTGTATTATAAGTTGTGTCTTGCTGTACTTTTGTTCTGTTATTGTCTGAAGCAGATTTTTATTTTTTGTTGTGATTTTTCTGTATCTTGCTATTTAAAATAGTACGAGGCTATACCAGTGGTGTGTCTTCTGGTACAGCCTCGTTTGCCTTTTGGGTTTAGTTATCGCATTCTTCTTTCATGTCTATGAATTGTTTATTTCTATCATAGAACTCATATTGCAGGAATGCTAATTTTTGAGATGCTACAACTTGTAAGCCAAATCCATATTTGAATTGCCATTTTCGTTTTATGCTTATGAATCCCTGATTTATATAAGCAGCAACATATGGATGTACGTGTAGTGTGAAACGTTTCTCACCTACTTTGTTTACAAGGTAATCGATTTTCCTTTCGAGTTGGTCTGTAAAAAGTATGCTTGACTTTATTGTTCCTTTTCCAAAACATGTCGGACATACTTCCTCAACATTGATATCCATTGCTGGTCTGACGCGCTGTCTTGTTATCTGCATCAGTCCGAATTTTGAAAGCGGAAGTATATTGTGGCGGGCACGATCCTGTTGCATGTTTTTGCACATCCGCTCGTAGAGAAGCTGTCTGTCTTCTGCGAGATGCATGTCAATAAAGTCAACAATGATTATACCGCCCATATCTCTGAGCCTGAGCTGTCTTGCCAGCTCGTCAGCAGCTCCGAGATTGACTTCTAGTGCGTTTTGCTCTTGTCCGTTTTCGGCTTTTGTTCTGTTTCCGCTGTTTACATCAACAACGTGCATAGCTTCTGTGTGTTCTATAATAAGATATGCTCCGTGTTTGTAGTTTACGGTTTTGCCAAATCCTGATTTTAGCTGTTTGGTTATTCCGAAGTTGTCAAATATAGGAACCTTCCCTTCGTATAGCTTCACTATATTTGCTTTTGCTGGTGCAATGAGAGTGATGTAGTCTTTTACTTCGTTATATACGTTTTCGTCATTAACGTAGATTGCAGAGTATGTCGGGTTAAAAAGGTCTCTTAGTAGTGCAACAGCTCTACTTGTTTCTTCATAGACGAGGGCTGGACGTTTTTGGATGTTTTGTACTTTGCTGAGTGTTTCCTCCCATCTTTTCAGCAATACTTGCAGTTCGGTCTTCAGCTCTTCTCCATCGCATCCTTCTGCTACGGTTCTAACTATTACTCCTACGTTTCTTGGCTTTACGCTCTGTATTATCTGCTTGAGTCTGCTTCTTTCTTCACCTTTTTTTATTTTCGTAGAAACAGATACTTTGTCGTGAAATGGCATCAGGACAAGGAATCTTCCGGCAAAGGATAGTTCTCCTGTTAGGCGTGGACCTTTAGTTGAAATAGGCTCCTTCACAATTTGAACGAGCACTTCGTCATTTTTCTTTAGCACATTTGCAATGCTGCCATCTTTTTTAAGCTCTGGCAGTTTCTGTGCTTTATCGAAGGGAAAATCTTTTTTTCTGTCGCTTTGTATCTGTTTTAGATATTTTTCAAAGCTGGAATATTGATTACCGAGATCAAGGTAGTGGAGAAAAGCATCGCGTTCATATCCTACGTCGACGAAAGAGGCATTGAGTCCAGGCATTGTTTTCTTTACCTTGGCTATATATATGTTGCCTACAGAGAATGAAGCTGAACGTGGTTCAGATTGATATTCTACAAGACTCTTATCCTCTACCAGAGCAATAGATATCTCATTTTCTTTAACGTCAATTACTAGTTCGCTTGTCATTTCTTTTCCCTTGTTTAATATAGCATATCGTGTCTGTTATTCCTATGCTATAAACATGTTTTTAAAATAAAGGGTATGCCGCCAAGCCTTTATTTGAGACTTGTTGACATACCCCTCAGCCGTATAAGACTGATGAACAAGTGTGCTTATGCTTACTTGCTCTTATGTCTGTTCTTACGGAGTCTCTTTTTACGCTTGTGTGTAGCCATCTTGTGGCCCTTTTTCTTCTTACCGTTTGGCATAATGCTAAATAGTTTTAAAGGTTAATATTCTGTTTTTATTTGTTTGTTCTATTTTAATCTTCTGCAGTAACCTCTTCTCCTTTCATGAGTTGGAGGAAGCTCTTTGCTGGCTTAAATGCAGGGATATCGTGTGCTGGAATTGTTATGGTTACGTTTTTAGAGATGTTGCGTGCTGTCTTCTCTGCGCGCTGCTTAACGTTGAAGCTTCCGAATCCTCTAAGATAAATGTTTTCGCGCTCATTTACCATTTTTCCTTTGATAACCTCCATGAAAGCCTCTACAGTGACTGCAACATCACGACGTGCTACTCCTGTTTTTTCTACAATCTCGTTAATTACGTCTGCTTTTGTCATTTCTGTATGTTTTTTCTTTGTGTTTTTTTTATTGTGATATTTTTCAGAATGCAAAGGTACAAGTTTTTTGCGGTATAACGAAATTTATTTATGTTTTTTTTTCTATAGCGTTGATTTTTATTGACTTTTATTTGAAATATCAATTCTTTTTACTACTTTTGCATAAAAGATTTGCTTTTACAAGCTTTTTTCTGACATAACTTATTGTCAACCTTAGGAATAAATTAGAATAACATTATTATACATATAGAAAATATGAAGCAAACAAAGATTGTTGCCTCTGTTAGTGACCGTCGTTGCTCGGTGGAGTTTATTCGCTCGTTATACGAAGCAGGTGTGAATGTTGTCCGTATGAATACTGCTCACGCCACACCTGAAGGATTGCGAGAAATAATCCGTAATACGCGTGCTGTATCTGCAGGCATTGGACTTTTAATTGATACGAAAGGACCGGAGATTCGTTCAACTAAGGTTGATGAACCAATAAATTACGTTACAGGCGAACATGTGACAATTCTTGGTAAACCAGGAGTGTCAACTACACATGATGTAATATGTGTTTCATATCCAGATATTGCGCGCGACGTGAAATGTGGTGATGATATCCTCTTTGATGATGGCGCTCTTGATATGCGTGTTGAGAATATAGAAGGCGAGAATGTTAATGTCGTTGTTATGAATGACGGCAAGCTCGGTGCGAATAAGAGTGTCAATGTGCCGGGTGAACACATTAATTTGCCAGCATTGACAGAAAAGGACAAATCAAATATCTTGCTTGCGATAGAGGAGGGAATAGACTTCATCGCTCACTCATTCGTTCGCAGTGCTTCAGATGTGAAGGCGGTGCAGGATATTCTTGATGCTCACAATTCACCAATAAAAATTATTTCAAAGATAGAAAATCAAGAAGGTGTAGATAATATTGACGAGATTATTGACGCAAGTTATGGCATAATGATTGCTCGCGGAGATTTGGGTATAGAAGTGCCGCTCGAGCAGATTCCTTCAATTCAGCGTCAGATTATACGCAAGTGTATTGTAGCAAAGAAACCTGTTATAGTTGCTACGCAGATGCTGCACACTATGATTGAGAACCCTCGTCCTACACGTGCAGAAGTGTCTGACATCGCTACTGCTATTTACACACGTACTGATGCAGTCATGCTTTCTGGTGAGACAGCAAGCGGAAAATATCCTATTGAAGCTGTTCGTACAATGGCTACCATAGCCGAGCGTGTAGAGCATGACATACATAACTCTACGTATGGAAAGGTTGAGATGCAGGAGATGATTGACACCGCTGACTATCTATCAAACTGTGCAATTGATGCTATAGAGAAACTTGGAGTCAAAGCAATAATTACAGATAGTAAGACAGGTGGCACTGCACGCAAATTGTCAAGCTACAGAGGTTCTATTCCTGTCATCGCAGTTTGTTTCAATGAACGTGTGCATCGCGAATTGTCATTGAGTTACGGAATTTCTGCTGTTCCTGTTCCTAAAAATTATAATCCGCAGGAGCATTTTGTCGCAGCCGTGAAAGACCTGCTTGACAGCAATAATCTCGACCGTGATGACCGTGTGGCATATCTCAGCGGTCCATTCTCAGAGGGCGCATATTCTTCTATTCTACAGATAATGCGAGTTAAAGACATTCTGAAGGGTAATTCGGTTGTTCCTCCAAAATCTGTATAATAGCAATCAGAAAGATACACCAATAAGCAACCTCCCAACTCATAAACTTATGTGTTGGGAGGTTGCTTTTTTGTTGTATAACATGACTGGTCCGCCTGTATTGTGTAAAATATATGATTATTGTGTACTTTATCAGGTCATGGAGCAGTTATTTCACTTGCCACTTCACAGTGTTATTGCC
>JAFPAS010000192.1 GCA_017424205.1 Prevotella sp.
GTAGACATCTCGCCTCCCATGAATGGTGCAAAAATATCCTCTTTAGCCTTCTCTTCTATTGTGCCTTCAAGATTAAGCATAAGAATAGAATTATCCTTTATCTGTGGCTCACTTGTACTGGTCAGCAATGTACTGATAAGGCTGAAAAAGAAGAAAGCCATCATAATGCCTACAGAGAGGAATATACCTACAACTGTTGCAAATACGTTTTTAATAAATCCTTTCATAATGTTTTAATTTATAACATTTTACATCAAAACTATAAAACAATAACATGAACTATTATCAGAAATAAAACAACATAAAACGGATAGCACATCATGTGTAGATGTACCATCCGTTAAGAGTGTATTTGACTATGTGTCTTATTTGCATCAAGTAGTCTTGAGTTATAGTTCAGAAAAATAATCAGGATATAGTATCTCTGCAAATATCGCTATTCAGATATAACTTATTTTGAACAGACATATGTGCGGATATGCAGCGTCAAAACAGATTATATGCTCAGCGATTGCAAGATATATTACTTATCCATGAGCAGCTTCATCATTGTAGCTGCTGAGTATGCAACAGATGTGCCAGGACCAAAGATTGCTGCAACACCTGCCTTGTACAGATAGTCATAATCCTGAGCTGGGATAACACCACCTGCTACTACCATGATATCCTCACGGCCTAACTTGCGGAGCTCCTCAAAGAGCTGCGGAATGAGGGTCTTATGACCAGCAGCCAAAGATGATACACCGACAATGTGTACGTCATTCTCTACAGCCTCACGAGCTGCTTCTGCTGGAGTCTGGAACAGAGGACCCATATCAACGTCATAACCACAGTCAGCATAGCCTGTAGCTACTACTTTCGCGCCACGGTCATGACCGTCCTGGCCCATCTTTGCAATAAAGATACGTGGACGACGACCTTCTTTCTCTGCAAACTCATTTGTCAGGCTAACTGCCTCATTAAACTGACTATCTTTCATATATTCTGAAGAATAAACACCAGATATAGTGCGAATTACTGCCTTATAACGGCCTACTACAACCTCGCAGGCGTCACTGATCTCGCCAAGTGTACAGCGAAGCTTAGCACACTCTACGGCTGCCTCCAAGAGGTTTCCGTTGCCTGTACGTACAACTTCTGTAAGTGCCTCAAGCGCCTTCTTGCATGCCTCATTGTCACGATTAGCCTTCAGCTCCTTAAGAGCAGCCTCCTGCTGGAGACGAACTGCAGCATTGTCAACCTCGAGAATGTCGATTGGGTCTTCATACTCAAGTCTGTACTTGTTTGTACCAACAATTGTCTGAGCACCTGAGTCAATACGTGCCTGTGTGCGAGCAGCTGCCTCTTCGATTCGCATCTTTGGTATGCCGGTCTCAATTGCCTTTGCCATACCTCCGAGCTTCTCAATCTCCTCGATATGTGCCCATGCCTTGTCAACAAGCTCCTTTGTAAGAGATTCTACATAGTATGAACCTGCCCATGGGTCAATCTCCTTGCATACCTTTGTCTCGTTCTGGATGTAAATCTGTGTGTTACGAGCAATTCGTGCAGAGAAGTCTGTAGGAAGGGCAATAGCCTCGTCGAGAGAGTTTGTATGGAGTGACTGTGTGTGTCCAAGCACTGCTGCCATAGCCTCAATACATGTACGGCCAACATTGTTAAATGGGTCCTGCTCTGTGAGTGACCAGCCAGATGTCTGAGAGTGAGTGCGAAGAGCCATTGACTTAGGATTCTTTGCGCCGAAGCTCTTAACAATCTTTGCCCACAAGAGACGGCCTGCACGCATCTTAGCAATCTCCATGAAATGGTTCATGCCAATAGCCCAGAAGAATGACAAGCGTGGAGCAAATGCATCGATATCAATACCTGCATTAACACCTGCACGAAGATAATCCATACCGTCTGCCAAAGTATATGCCAGCTCAATGTCTGCGGTTGCACCAGCCTCCTGCATGTGGTAGCCAGAGATTGAGATGCTGTTGAACTTTGGCATATATTTAGATGTATACTCGAAGATGTCTGCAATAATCTTCATAGAGAATGCTGGTGGGTAAATGTAAGTATTACGCACCATAAACTCTTTAAGAATATCGTTCTGGATGGTTCCTGCCATCTCTTCAAGCTTTGCGCCCTGCTCAAGTCCGGCTACAATGTAGAATGCCATAATTGGAAGTACGGCACCATTCATTGTCATTGACACTGACATCTTGTTGAGCGGAATGCCGTCGAAAAGAACCTTCATGTTCTCAACTGAACAGATAGAAACGCCAGCCTTTCCGACATCACCGATTACACGAAGATTGTCTGGGTCATAGCCACGATGGGTTGGAAGGTCGAACGCAACAGAAAGTCCCTTCTGTCCAGAAGCAAGATTGCGGCGGTAGAACGCATTTGACTCCTCAGCTGTAGAGAAGCCTGCATACTGACGGATTGTCCACGGACGGAACGGATACATCATTGAGTATGGACCACGGAGGAACGGAGGGATTCCGGCTGCGAAATCAAGATGTTCCATGCCTTCCAAATCCTCCTTAGTATATACTGGTTTGACATCAATGTGTTCTGGTGTCTTCCACACTGTGTCAACATTATTCTCTTTTTGCCAGTCGAGACCATTCTTCTTCTCGATACCAGCAAAGATATCTATGTTCTTAAAATCTTTTCTTGCCATAATTAGATACCGAGTTTTTCGTTAAATGCTTTAAGAGTCTCAAGCTGGTTTACTTTTACATGGATAAAGTTTTCGATTCCAGCCTCCTTAAGTTCTTCTGCGCATGCAGGAGCACCAGCTACAACAAATATTGCTCTGTTGTCAAGATACTTGTATGCAGGAATTGCATATTCTGCATACTCTTCATCGCTTGAACATATAACTACTATATCTGCATTTGCTGCAAGTGCTGCATCAATGCCTTCCTCTACCGTGCTGAAGCCAAGATTGTCAATAACCTTATATCCTGCACAAGCAAGGAAGTTGGTAGAGAACTGTGCGCGTGCCTGACGCCATACAAGGTTTCCTACGGTCAGCATAAATGCTACTGGCTGCTTGTCTGCCTTTTCTGTTGAAAGTCGGAGTGATTCGAAATCAGCTGAAAGACGTGATGCGCATATAGACTTGAATGGTGCTGTCTCGTCGCAACCACAGTTGCAGCATTCTGTTTCAGCCACCTTTCCCTCACTGTTTTCTGTGAAGTTAGGGAACTGGTTTGTGCCAAGGATAAACTCCTTGCGCTGTGCTGCATGCAGATGACGCTTCTCGTTTGTGCTGTTAATAGCGTCCTGGATTGTTCCTGCCTTTGCTGCTGCGAAGAATCCTCCCTGCTCCTCTACTGCGATGAATAGCTTCCAAGCTTCTTTTGCAAGAGAAGAAGTGAGCTCCTCTATATAATATGAACCAGCAGAAGGGTCAACAACTGTAGAGAAATGACACTCTTCCTTAAGCAGAAGCTGCTGGTTGCGAGCAATGCGCTCTGAGAAATCATTTGGCTCTTCGTATGCTGCGTCAAATGGGTTTACAACAATTGAGTGTACACCTGCCAATGCTGCAGACATTGATTCTGTCTGGGTGCGCAACATATTAACATATGCATCAAACACCGTCATGTTATACATTGATGTCTCTGCGTTGACAATCATCTTGCATGCACACTCACATTTTGGCTCGTACTGCTTGACAATCTCTGCCCAGAGCATGCGTGCTGCACGGAATTTTGCAATTTCCATGAAGTAATTCTCAGAAACACCCATGTTAAATTTGATTTTCTTTGCTGCAAGTGTTGGTTCTACTCCAGCATCAACAAGCTGCTGCAGATATTCTGCACCCCAAGCTAAAGCATAACCAAGTTCCTGAACGATATATGCGCCAGAATTACATAAAGAAACTGAATTTACGCTGATCACGCGGAAATTAGGATAATCTTTTACAGTTTCAATGAGTTTAGGAGCATACTCAAAGAGGAAGTCTACATCCTTGCCCTTAGCAACAGTCTTCTCGATTGGGTCCCAATCAATAGATGCTACTATATTCTCCTTGTCATATCCTTTCTTCTCGAAATATGCAACAAGTATTTCTGCAAGTTTGAGAGAGCAACGCTTGCATGTGACAAAATTCAGCTCTACGCAGTCACATACAATGTTATTTAACAGAGCATCGATATACTCTTCGCTCAGTTCTGCCTTTGGTATTGAAAAACCTAAAGAAGTAACGCCCTTGTTCAAGACATCTAATGCCTTTGCGTTTGCTTCTGCTGCCGAATTGGCAGTGATGTTCTGGCGTACATACCACTCGTTGTCGAGTTTCTTGTTGCCACGTACAAAAGGGAATTCTCCTGGAAGAGAATCTGGGGTTTGCAGTTTTTCTACATCTTCACGTCTGTAGAATGGTTGCACGTCAAAACCTTCGTTTGTTCGCCACACCATACGCTTCTGGAAATCTGCGCCTTTCAAGTCAACCTGGATTTTATCAATCCATTCTTGAGCTGTAGGTGCAACAAACTCTTGGAAAAGTTTATTGCTGTTGTTGTCCATAATTATAAATTAAGTTATTAGTTTTTACGATGTATATTTATAAAATTAGTTTGTCGTCTCTTATATATTTATGTATTCAGCGTGCAAATGTACTACAAAATGTTGAAACAAACAAGAAATATAAATAAAAATATCTTAATTAGCACCTTCCTTTGCTGTTTATGGCTCTTACTTTTGCTTTTTTGGATGTTTTATATATATAAACCGAAGTGTTTGCCAGCAAAAAACATTCGGTCAAAATAGATAAAGTCATGAATGTATTTTCACTTCCTTATGCTCGCACACGGATAATAGCATATGCAAAACGGGAGTGCATAATTAATTGTTTACGACAAGCTTAGAACCTTTTTGCTTGGATAATATATTTATTTAGTATTCAATTATTTATACAAA
>JAFPAS010000193.1 GCA_017424205.1 Prevotella sp.
ATATCCATGCAGAAAATTTCTACAAAATCAAACAATTTTGCGCAGAAAATTATTATTTGTGATGAAACAGTTGTCGGTATCGAAGAAATTTTGTAATTTTGCTTGCCGATAAAAGTATGCGCCAGGCATTGAGCGTGTGAGTGCCGGCATGAGGAGAGCCCGTTACGCAGAGGCAATCCGTCTCCTTTTTGATGCGAAACAGAATAAAAACTAACCCTATAAAAAACTAACAGAAGATTATGGAAAAACAGTATTTGCTCGGATATGACATTGGCACATCATCAGTCAAGGCTTCGCTTGTCGATGCACAGACAGGTCAGACAATCGCCAGTGCACAGTATCCTGATTCAGAGGCGCCAATCATGTCGAAGCAGGCAGGTTGGGCAGAACAGGAGCCAGAGATGTGGTGGGACGAACTGAAGGCAGCCACATCACGCGTGGCAGAGAAGGCAGGCGGCTCGCTTGCTGACGTCAAGGCCATTGGTATATCATATCAGATGCACGGACTCGTTTGTGTAGACAAGGAGTGCCGCGCCCTTCGTCCTTCCATCATCTGGTGTGACGGACGTGCTGTGCCATACGGCAATGCTGCCTTCGATGCCATCGGCGGTGAGACCTGTCTGGCACATCTGCTCAATTCTCCAGGCAATTTCACAGCAGCCAAGCTGGCGTGGGTGAAAGAGAACGAACCTGAACTATATGCGCAGATAGACAAAATCATGCTTCCTGGCGACTATATCGCCATGCGTCTGTCAGGTGGAGATAAGAAGACCACCATTTCTGGTCTGTCAGAAGGCATGTTCTGGGACTTCAAGAACAATGAGGTTTCGAAGCATGTCATGGAGCATTTCGGATTCTCTGACAGTCTCATAGCAGAGATAGTGCCAACATTCTCAGTGCAGTCAAGAGTGTGCGAGGCTGTAGCTGCAGACCTCGGTCTGCCAGCAGGCACTCCAATCTCATATCGTGGTGGAGACCAGCCAAACAACGCCCTCTCGCTTAATGTTATGAAACCAGGCGAGATAGCAGCTACGGGCGGCACATCAGGCGTAGTCTACGGAGTGCTGGGCGATGTCAACTACGACCCGCTTTCACGTGTCAATACATTCGCACACGTCAACCATAACCAGCCAGACACACGTCTCGGCGTGCTGCTCTGCATCAATGGCACAGGCATACTCAATGCGTGGATGAAGCGCACAGTGGCGCCAGAGGGCATATCTTATGGTGAGATGAATGATCTTGCAGAGTCTGTACCAGTGGGAGCCGAAGGTCTGTCAGTCATACCTTTCGGCAATGGAGCCGAACGTGTGCTGCAGAATGAGAATCCAGGTGCAAGCGTACACGGCATAAACTTCAATATCCACACCAAGGCACACATGCTTCGCGCTGCACAGGAAGGCATCGCATTCTCGTTTGCCTATGGCATGGAGATCATGTCGCAGATGGGCATGGACATAAAGACCATCAAGGCTGGTCACGCCAACTTATTCCTGTCACCACTCTTCCGTCGCACACTGGCTGCCGTGACTGGTGCGTCAATTGAGCTTTACGAGACAGACGGCTCTGTAGGCGCAGCATATGGTGCTGGCATCGGTGCAGGCATATACAAAGATTCAGACGACGCCTTCAAGACTCTGAAACATATTGCTACAGAAGCTCCTGTGGCAGAGACAGCTGCATACAAGGCAGCTTACGAACTCTGGAAAGAGTGTCTTAAGAAATAATCATAGAGTGTTCCGTCCAGATAGTGCTGTCTGGACGGAATGTTCTTTTTAGTTGACAACGTTAACCCTTAGCCTTTAACCTTAACCTTTTCTCCTTTGCCAGTTTTCGCTGCTCATGCTGACGAAGTTTCGCTTTTTCCTTTCACGATAACGATGACAATAACAATACAGCAAAATATACAACGCATAGTGCATAGCTATCCCACATTCTGTTGTGAGAAACTCATGCCGGCTGTTCTTCTTCTTTTCTTTTCTCTTGCTATTTCTGCACAGCCACGATGCAAGGTGACACTCTTCGGCGTGGAGAACGGTCTGCCAGCCGGTATTACGACATCCATAGCCCAGTCTACCGACAATCTGATATGGGTGACATCATGGAACGGCTTGAGCTGTTACGACGGATACAGATTTACTACGTTCCGCAACTATCCAGGGAAAAACCTGCTGCCTACGAACCATCTGGTATACGTCACAGCAGGAACGCACGGAAATCTGTGGACGGAGACATACACTGACGAGATGTTTTTCTTCGATAGCCGCAAATGCCAGTATGTACCGATAAAAACATCGGCGGCATCAAACGGCGAATTGCATGCCAAGCTTGGCAAACCGACATCGCAGGGAGTGAATAAAAGTCTGAAACTGCGTAAGGCTTATCCGCTTGCCAACGGACAGACATGGCTTATAGGACGAGGCAACGACCACTTCCGCGTGACCGACAGCATCATCACATCGTCAGACGAAGCCATCAGGCATTTTTCACTGCCGGGCGTATTCATGTGGGTTTGTCTTGACAGCAAAGGCAACGAATGGTGCTTCACATCGCAAGGCGTATATCTTCAAGGCGAGAAAAAACTCTCTGACCTGCCTTTCGACTATCTCGCAGAGGTGAAAGGTACGACGTGGCTTGCCACACCTGACGGTGTGTTAGGCAAATATTATAACGGCAAGATTGTGCTGGTGAAACTCACGACAGCCGTGAAGGAGTTTAATAATATGATAGCCGTCGACAACCGTTATCTGGCGTTCGCAACCGACAACGGCGTGCTTATCTACGATACAAGCACACAGAGAGAACAGGTTGTGGCAGTACAGAATCCGTCAAATCCGGTTAGTGGTGTGAGCGAAATATTCCTCGACAAGTTCCGCCGCCTTTGGTGCTTCAATTCAGGAAGCGGCGTTACGATGATTGACTTCAACACCCGTCAGACTGTATGGATGAATGCCATACTGCCTGATGAGGCTGACAATACGCATGCCAGCGCTCCTGTATTCCATATAGACAATAATAATACGGTATGGATGATTCCGACAAACGGCACATTTGCCTACTATGACGAAAAACAGAAGCAGCTCGTACCGTACGCACTGAAGCCTGGAAATGGCATAAGCGGAGAGATTGCGCGCGTGAGAAGGGCATTCTCTGACCGTCAGGGAAACCTGTGGCTCATGGCGCAGCATAATCTTGCGCTCGTCAATTTCCAGTATATGAATGTCATGACCGTAAAGCGTAACGACTTTGAAAACACGCGTGCGGTGTATCAACTGCCTGGAACTTCTGGCGTAACGCTGGTAGGAACTGTTGACGGAAAGCTTCTTACGTATGACTATGCAATGAAGCTTACTGCACAGGAACAGATTGCGAAAAACGTATATGCAGTATACAGTGACAGCCGCAACCGTATATGGTATGCTTCAAAGGGTGACGGAATCATCGTGAAATGTCCTGACGGAACGCAAAGACATTACAAGCATGACAGCAATAACGGCTACTCACTGAGTTCTAATGATGTGTATGACATCATGGAAGACGGCAAAGGGCGCATACTTGTAGCGACATTCGGAGGCGGACTGAATATCATTGATGAGTCTGACCCTGATGCGTGGAAGTTTATACATGCGGGCAATGACCTGAAACAATATGATGTAAACACGTTTGCAAAAATCAGACGAATAGAAAGAGCAAAGAACGGTGTCATCCTTCTGTCAACGACGGACGGCCTGCTCACTTACAGCGAAGACTTCAGAAAGTATGAAGCAGTGAAATTCTTCGCATCGTCTCGTATCGACGGCGACCCTGCGTCGCTCTACAGCAGTGCAGTCATGCAGACATGTGTCATGAAGAACGGCAGCGTGTATGTGGCAACACTGGGAGGCGGACTGCAGCGTATTACCTCGGAATCGCTGCTGAAGGACAATCTTACATTTGAGGGCGTTAACACTCATTCCATAGAGACTATTTTCGGACTCGTCTGTGACAACAAGGACAATCTGTGGGTTATCGGCGAGTCACGCATAGCCCGCCTTGATAGCAAGAGCGGCGAGTTTGTAGAGTTCGGAGCAAAGGAGATAGGCGATGTCAATATCACTGAGGCGCGGCCGTCCCACCATGTGCAGACAGACCGTATCGTTCTTGGCATAGAAGGTGGCATACTGGCTTTCGAACCGAAGAACATGAAGAAGAGCCACTATCAGCCAAAGATTGTCTTTACTGCAATAAACTATCCTGACAATCAGGGCATGCAGCCGCTTCTCAACATCGAACGGCTGAATCTTGATACTGACCACCGTACGTTTACAATATATTTCTCGGCGCTCGACTATAACGACAACAGCGGCATACGCTATGCTTATAAGCTCGACGATGGCAGCGCTGCCACTGAAGACGGATGGACATACACACGCTCAGGCATGAATAGCGTGTCGTTCAGCGATTTCCCTGCGGGCAGCCATACGCTTTACGTGCGCAGCACAAACAGTGATGGCGTCTGGATGGACAATGTGCAGGCGATAAAAATCTATGCCGAACCGACATTCATCGAGAGTTGGTGGGGCAGAATGATTGTTATCCTTATACTGATTCTGGCTATCGGATATGCTATTCAGAGATACATGCACCGTAAGAAAGCAGAAATCAGGGAGGAGGCAACAGAGCAGGCGGATGCCAGAAAGGTGAGGTTCCTCTTGCAAACTCCAGAGATTATTGACGAGGACAAGCAACTCATGGACCGCCTGCTGGAGTATATCGGAGAGCATATCTCTGAACCAGAACTGAAGGTCGACGACCTTGCCTCTAACCTTAATCTGGGACGCTCGGCATTCTATACACGCATCAGACGTGTGGCAGATATGACCCCGAACGATTTCCTGCGTCATGTGCGCATGCAGAGAGCAGAGGAGCTGGTGAAGAAATCACACCTCACATTCTCGCAGATAGCATATCAGGTGGGATTCACGGACCCTAAGTACTTCGGAAAATGCTTCAAGAAGCACACTGGAATGTCTCCGTCTGAGTATCGTGAGAAATTCGCTTCCGAGACAGAGACTATTGAGCCGGAGGAGGAATAGTTCATACTGACAATACATAAAAAGCCATCCGCAGATACAACTGTTGTGTCGTGTCTGCGGATGGCTTTTATTGTGTATGAACGTCTGGTGATTTTCCTGAATTTATACAATGATGATGCCGTGTTTAGTGACAGTATTCCGTACTGCCGTAATCACATCTTGCCAATCACCCCGAGTCTGGAAGCACGGACAAAATCTATAATCTCACGCACCAGTTTGTCGTCAGGCACCTGCTCCTCTACTTGGTTTATGGCGTCGAACAGGCTGGTCTGACCGTGGAAGATGAGGCGGTAAGCATTGGCGATGTGTGCGAGCGTCTTGTCGTCTACTCCGTAGTTGCGTAGCACAGTGGTGTTTACTCCACCGTAGTGTACAGGGTTGTCGGAGGCGATAATAAACGGAGGGACGTCTTTGCTGAAGCGTGTACCGCTCTGAATCATCGCTACGTCGCCAACGCGAGTGCCAGGATTGGCTATTACTCCGGAGGAGAATATCACACGGTTGCCTATCTCGCAGTTGCCGGCTATCTTTGTGCCGTAGCCCAGAACGTTGGCATGGCCTATCTTTGTGTCATGTGATATATGGACACCTTCCATAAAGAAGTTCTTGTTGCCGATGACTGTCTTGCCATCGCTGAATGTGGCGCGGTTTATGACAACGTTTTCCCTGATATAGTTATCGTTGCCGATTATCAGGCGCGACTTGTCGCCGCGGAAATTAAAGTCCTGCGGGTCAGCACCCAGCACGGTGTTCTGGAATATGCGGTTGCCGCTTCCCATGCGTGTACCGTTCATTATGCTGACGTACGGATAGATTATGCAGTTGTCGCCTATAACAACGTCGCCTTCGATGTACGCAAACGGATAGATGGTCACGTTCTTGCCGATACGTGCGTTCGGGTCGATGTGTGCTTTGTCGCTTATCTTGTTCATGATAGTCTGTTTTGAGTGTTCTGATGTTATTATTTTGTTCTTCTGCATGCTGACACGCAGCGTTTAGATTTCATTCTGCCTTTTACATAATCTGCCGCCGCGCGGCAATCGAAATAAATTTCATTGCCCTTGCCCCATCGCAGATTTCTCATCAAGGCAGAATCCAAACAAGTCTGGTTCTGCTCTCATGGCTTAAACTACGTTTTTCGGCATCTTAGTATCTGCCGCCGCCTAATGCAGAATATAGGCTTACTGTCGCCTGCATACGGTAGAAATGGTCTGTGACATTAGTCAGTTCTGCATTGAGAAGATTGGCCTGTGCGCTCAGCACTTCAAGATATGTGCTGCCGCTGCTTTTGTAGAGTTGGCGTGTGTCGTCTACGGTTTTACGGTAGAGAATGACCTGCTTTGCGCTGAGCTTGCTGCGTTCTGCATAGGTGTTATAGCTCGTCATGGCGTTGCTGACCTCATTTCCTGCTTTGAATACTGCATTCTGCCATGTGTTGTATGCCTTCTCCTGCTGCGCTTTTGCCACTTTCAGATTGGCTATGAGTCTGCCGTTCTGGAATATGGGCTGTGTCAGGCTTCCTACTGCAGAGAGCAGCCAGTTGCCAGGATTGACTATACTGGCACCGCTGTTATTAGTGAATATGCCTGATGCGCTGATGTTTATGCCAGGGTAGAAACGGCTTCGGGCGGTCTGCACGTCGTGATAGCAGCTGGCGAGCGCCATCTCTGCCGCATGTACGTCTGGGCGGTTATTGAGCAGTTGGAGCGGTATGCCGGTGCTGAACTCTGTTGGCAGCATCTGTTCTGAAAGCCTTCCGCGCACTATGTGCTGTCCGCTCTGTCCGACGAGAAGTGACAGCGAGTTCTCTACTTCACGTATCTGGCGCTCTATATCCTCTGCCTGTGCAAGAACAGAATAGTAGCTTGCCTCTGCGCTTTGTACGCTTGTAGAGCGTGCTCGTCCGTATTTCATCTGCAGAGCCATCATGTCCCATGTGTTTTTGGTTATTGAAGTTATCTCGCTGACAATTTCTTTCTGGCGGTCAAGCATAAGCAGTGTGTAGTACAAATTTGCTATGCCTGATACCAGACTGGTCTGTACTGCCTGCTGGTAGTCGTGTGTTGCAAGCAATTGCTTCTGCGTGCTGCGTTTTGATGAAAGCAGATTGCCGAACAAATCAATGTTCCAGCTGGCGGCAACTGGCAGCTGATAGGCTTTCGATGTCTTTGAACCGTCCCATGACGAGAGCGTCCCCTGGGGCGAGATGCCTACTGACGGCAGGAAAGACAGCCGCACTGCGCTCAGTTGGGCTTCAGCCTTTTTCACGTCAAGTGCGGCGTTCTGTAGGTCGGTGTTCTTTTCGAGTCCCTGCTGTATCAGTTTTTGTAGATGATGGTCGGTAAAGACACTGCGCCATGGAAGATTGCCGAAGCTTGCTGTGTCACTAACGGCAAGAGTGTCAGTAGCAGAATACGGGTTGCGTATCAGACCCTGTGTGTTAACTTCTGGGCGTTCGTATTTCGAATATAAGCCACAGCTGCTGACGCTAAAGACTGTCACGAGTAATGCCGCAGCCAGCCATAAGTTATGCCAGCCGCTCTTACTCGTACTGCTTGTTGTAAAAGATACATTTTTCTTCAGCATTGTACTTGCTCCTTTTGCGCATTCCCTTCGCTGTCCCACTAAACAGGATGTGGTGTCCTTCAGCAGCGAATGCGCATCTTTGCCGTGCCCATTTCGCTGTTCCTTTATATAGGATACGCTGCCACTCAGCAATAGTTCCGCCCCCTTACAGTATTTGGTTTGTAATCCTTTTGCTGATGTTATGTTTGTTATATTACTCTTCATGTTGATAAAAATTGCGTCGTTATATATATTCAGTATTGCTGTTTATTGACCTGCAGAATGCATATAACCATGTCAGTCGTTCTCCGCAGGACGTGTATACTGCAACAGTTCGGTGTCTATCTGGGCATCATTGTCTGTAAAGTCAATAGGTCTGAACCGTTCTTGCAGCCATTGGAAGACAGCGAAGAGGGATGGTACGACAAACACCTGACACAGAGTGCCAATCAGCATGCCTCCTACTGCCGCCGCTCCGAGAGTCTGGTTGCCGTTCTTTCCGACACCACTGGCAAACATAAGTGGCAGCAGACCGATAATCATGGCTAAAGATGTCATGATGATAGGGCGCAGACGTGCTGCGGCTCCGAGTATAGCGGCATATCGTATGGCCATGCCCATGCGGCGTCGTTCAAGTGCAAACTGTACTATGAGAATGGCATTCTTGGCAAGTAGTCCGATGAGCATTATCAGGGCTATCTGCATGTATATGTCGTTACTATGCCCGAACCACTGGGTGAAAAGGAATGCGCCTGCCAGTCCGAACGGTATTGAGAGTATTACCGCCAAAGGCAGGATGTAGCTCTCATACTGTGCTGACAGAATCAGATAGACAAACAGAATACATAGCAGGAAAATCATCACAGTGCTGCTGCTCGACTCCTTTTCTGAACGTGTCAGTCCTGAATAGTCTATTCCGTAGCCGTCAGGCAGAGTCTGTGCTGCAACCTCCTCTACCGCCTTTATTGCCTGACCGGAAGAGTATCCGTCAGCGGCAGTAGCGGTTACGTTTATACATGTGAAGAGATTGAAGCGGTTGATATTTGACGGTCCGTAGACTCTCTGCAGCGAGCAGAATTCTTCTACCGGCGCCATGCCTGCTGGGGTGCGCACATATATATTGCTGAGGCTCTCGGGAGTCATGCGGCTTTCAGGGCTGCCCTGTATCATGACGCGGAACAATTTGCCGTAGGCATTGAAGTTGGAAGCATACATTCCGCCATAGTATCCCTGCAAAGTAGACAGCACAGTCTGCGGCGAGATTCCGCTCTGCTTGCATTTTGCAACGTCTACGTCGACCATATACTGCGGGTAGTTCGGATTGTATGATGTCATGGCCGTCTGTATTTCGGGCCGTTTGTTCAGTTCAGCAAGATATTTCTTAGTGATGTCGAAGAATTTATTCAGGTCGCCGCCAGTTTTGTCCTGCATGGTAAAGGTTATTCCGTTCGTAGCGCTGAATCCCGAAATCATCGGTGGGGCGAACGCTATGATCTGAGCGTCTTTGATGTTTGCCGTCTGTTTGTATATCATGCCGAGCACAGAATTGACAGACTGCGGATTGACAAAGAAGCGGCTGATGCCGTCGCCTTGCCATAAGCCCGATAGTTTGTAGAAGAATCCGGAAGGGCGTTCGTGGAATGGCTTCAGCTTTACAATAAATGTAGCCTGGTCTGATCCTTGTCCTGCAATGAAGTTATATCCTGCAATCATTTCACGTGTCTGCACCACAGGATTAGCCTCCAGCATTTTGTCAATCTGGCTAATCACTTTCTGGGTGCGTGCCTGGCTTGTACCAGGAGACATAGATACGGTGCAGAAGAATACTCCAGAATCCTCATCAGGCACAAGCCCGGTTTTTGTTGTCGACATCGTAACGGCAAGCACAACGACGCCAATGGCAACGGCAACGCCAGCTATGAAACGGTTGCGTGTCACGCGTTCGACACCTTTCTTATACTTAGCGAGCAGTTTTTCGTATTGCATATTGAAGGCATGGTGCATGCGTTCGGTCAGCGACAGCTTGTGTTTCTCGTCCTCAGCATGAGGCTTCAGAAATATAGCGCATAGAGCTGGCGAGAGTGTCAGGGCGTTTACCGCAGAAATAAGAATAGATATAGCCATGGTGATGCCGAACACTCTGTAGAATGTGCCGCTTGTTCCGCCCATGAACGATACAGGTACGAACACTGCCGACATTACCAGAGTGATTGATATGATAGCGCCAGATATTTCGTTCATGGCATCGATGGATGCCGCCAGTGCGCTCTTGTAGCCCTGGTCAAGTTTAGCGTGTACAGCCTCCACCACCACAATAGCATCGTCCACCACTATGGCGATGGCGAGCAGCAGGGCAGACAATACCAGCAGATTTATGCTGAACCCGAATATCCATAGAAACAGGAATGTTCCGATAAGCGCTACCGGTACGGCTATCATCGGGATGAGTGTAGAACGGAAATTCTGCAGGAAAACATATACGACGAAGAAGACCAGAATGAGTGTCAGTACCAGAGTGAACACCACCTCTTCTATGGAAGCATACAGAAACTCTGTGATGTCCATGTCAATCTTATACTCCATGCCAGGAGGAAATGCTCCCGACTGCTCTTCGAGCACCCGCTTTACATCTTCGGCAATCTGCGTCGCGTTTGAACCAGCAACCTGCTGCACCATGCCCATGACTGACGGCTGATTGTTATTCTTCATCGCTACGCTGTATGTCAGGCCGCCAAGTTCTACACGGGCTACATCCTTCAGACGGAGAATCTTACCATCATCATTGCTCCGTATGATGATATTGCCGTATTCCTCAGCTGTGGAGAGTCTGCCCTTATATCGCATGACATACTCGTAAGCCACGTCGCTCTGCTCGCCAAACTTTCCTGGCGCTGCCTCGATGTTCTGCTCGGCAAGTGCTGCAGAAATGTCTGCAGGCACCAGCCCGTGCTGCTTCATCTTGTCTGGCATAAGCCATATTCTCATCGAGTAGCTCTTCATTCCAGGGCTTTGCACGTCGCCTACACCATTGATGCGTTTCAGCGCAGGTATGATGTTGATGTTGTTATAGTTAGTGAGAAACTCGTCGTCATATCTGCCGTCAGCCGTCGTCAGTGAATACATAACCACGTTAGAAGTCTGCCGTTTTGACACCGTAACACCAACACGCATAACTTCTGCTGGCAGCAGAGCTTGTGCCTGGCTCACGCGGTTCTGAACATTCACAGCAGCCATATCGGGGTCAGAACCCTGTTTGAAGTAAACGGTAATCTGTGCCAAGCCGTCGTTAGTGGCTTGTGATGTCATGTATGTCATGTTCTCCACACCATTAATGCTCTCTTCGA
The DNA here is from genome assembly GCA_017424205.1 of Prevotella sp. Classification (GTDB taxonomy): domain Bacteria; phylum Bacteroidota; class Bacteroidia; order Bacteroidales; family Bacteroidaceae; genus Prevotella. Next base: position 10,985 of record JAFPAS010000193.1, read on the forward strand.
GCGGAGTGACCACAGAGTTGAGCACAGTCTGAGCGTCGGCACCCTGATAAGTGGTAGACACAGAGATGGTAGGCGGTGCAATATCAGGATATTGCTCTATCGGGAGAGATATCAGTCCGACTACTCCAAGCAGTACGAAGAATATTGATATCACGGTTGACAGCACCGGTCGCTTTATGAAATTAGTAAATGTCATATTTGTATCATTGTTTATTTAAGAACTACACCTATTTTATATAATACAGAAGTTCCTGAAATTAAAACTGAAAGCATACTCGCTTTGAAAGTGAAAGTTGTAAGTGGACAAGACAATAGGAAAGATAGCAACCCATTATAACTCCAGTTTTATAACTCCCCATTATAACTCCAGTTTTAACTCCCCATCATAACTCCCTATTTCTTCATTGCCTCAATAAATCCCGATGCCTTATGCTGGTTTTCTCCAAGTTTTGCCGCATTATTTATCTTCTGCATATACTGCTCCTCCGTGATAGGTCTGATTTGCACACCGTCTTTCAGTGATGCTATGCCTCTTGCCACATACCGAGAGCCGGGCTGCATGCCGTCTGTGACGATGTAGCTATTGCCGTCGTTCTGAGGCAGAACCTTTATTTCTGAATATTTCACCCTGTTGTCTTTGCCTACGAGATATACGAAGGTTTTGTTCTGTATTTCTGTCACGGCTTCCTGCGGTATGACAATAGCAGCCTTGCTGACGTTCGTTGCAATGATCTGTCCGGAACCTCCGCTGCGTAGCAGTTTCTCTGGGTTGTCAAACCGTGCGATAAGTGTTATAGTGCCAGTGCCTGCATTTATTACTCCGCTTGCCTTGACCACACTGCCCTTATGGCTGTAAAGCGTTCCGTCGCTCAGGCGCAGTGTGACAGGAGGATAGTTTCTGATTGCTTCGTCCATACCGCCTTCTCCCTTCGTCATTGCCAGCATATCCTTTTCTGTTACAGAGAAGTATGCCTCCATTACGCTGATGTCAGAGACTGTGGTCAGCGGCTCTGCACCAGAGGCACTGACAAGTGCACCGGCTTTATAGGGCAATTCGCCCACAACGCCAGCAACGGGACTTTTTACGTAGCAGAAGCTTAGCATCTCTTGCGCTGAGGCAAGAGCAGCCTGCGACTGCAGCAAGGTTGCCTCGGCTGTTGCGAGGTTGTTTCTGGCTGTTGCGAGTTCATAGTCGCCTATCACATTATTCCTATGCAGTTCTTTTGAGTTTTCGAGTGTCAGCCTTGATGTCTCGAGTTGCGCCTTTGCCGTACTGACGGCTGCCTTTGCCTGGCGCACTTGGGCTTGATACGTCTCGTTGTCTATGACGAAGAGCAGCTGGCCCGCTGCCACACGTTGCCCCTCGTGCACATTTACCTTTGTTATGAATCCTGAAATCTTCGGCCTTATCTCCACATCCTGCACGCCCCTAATGGTAGCGGGGTAGGAGGTAGAGAGTTCTATGCTTTCAGGAGAAACCGTTCTGACTGCATATTCATTATCGCCGAAGCCAGCGCTGCCGCCCGGCTTGTTTGTACACGATGCAACAACAACCATGCTTGTTGCGAAGAAAATGATGCTTCTTGCTTTCATACCTATTATTTTTTTAGTCAAATGTTAATCTTGATTTAATTTTCCTGCAGTGCAATATTCGTCTTGCAGAGTAAGGCAAAGTTATACACTAAAGTTTCTTTCTGCCAAAATAAATCAGGCAAATTAACATGAATTGTGCCGTTTTTTAGTGATATTTTGCAATAGACATCAGACGTGAAACATCCATTAAACAATGTTATAAATATTAACGTTAACATCGTGTAACTCCATGTGTTAAAGCAGGTTATATTCTGCTACGAATGGCGTAAATTGCAGAACAAAAACTGCGAACAAATGAACATGCTGTGCTGACTGTAATGCTGTCTGCACGCCCCTTGGTCCATCAATGTATACAGATGTTAATGCACATGCTCCGCTATTCGTGTCAGCTGAAAAGTCTATGTGTATGCTTCTGCAACCATATATAATAGTGAAAATAGGGGTAAAATCTTCATATCGCACGTTTTTACCCATAATTCCGCATATTTTACTCTTCATATAATGTAAATATTAGTAACTTTGTAGAAGAAATGCTGCACCTCAGCAATTTCAAGCAAGCTTGATTGTGTTCGGTTTGCAATTTCTTTGTAGAAGAAATGCTGCATTGAGAATGCTAAAACATACGTATAAATATGAATTCCCTAAGTTTACAAACAATATAAGACTACAGATAACTATGTATAAGAGAAATTTCTTTTCAGCAGGAAGAAGCATATCTCGCAGTATGCTATTCGCTGGCGTGCTTATGCTCACTGCGATATTGTCTGCATCAGCACAAGACTTGACGAAATATCCATGGCTCGATAAGAGCAAGTCTTTTCGTGAGCGTGCTGTGCTGTTATGCAATGAACTTACGCTACGTGAGAAAGTTGACCAGCTGGGCAATAACGTTAGTGAACCGATAATGCGCAATGGTGTTGTCATTGTTCCTGCATATCAGTACTGGAACGAAGCGTTGCATGGCGTCGCACGCTCGGGCGCAGCCACAAGTTTCCCGACATCTAAGGCAATGTCGGCAACATGGAATCCAGAATTGGTGTATCGCTGCGCTGCCGCTACATCAGACGAAGCACGCATATATCATGTGCAAACAGGGAAAGGACTGAACTACTGGTCGCCAACCATTAATATGTCGCGCGACCCACGTTGGGGACGCGATGAGGAGAACTATGGCGAAGACCCATTCCTGGCAGGAACTCTCGGAGTGCAGTTTGTGCGTGGATTCCAAGGAGAAATTACCCCTGCAACGCCATACTATAAACTCGTGGCATGTGCCAAGCACTTTGCTGCAAACAATTATGAGCAGGGACGACAGTCGACAACCTCGTTTGTGACGGAGAAGAACATGCGTGAGTATTATCTGCCTGCATTCGA
>JAFPAS010000194.1 GCA_017424205.1 Prevotella sp.
AAAAGTTTCACCCTACTCCAGCGAGCCATAGAGCAAGAGAGCGGCGAAGTGAAGTGCGAATGCAAGAGTGTGATGGTTATGTTCGACCTCTTGCAGAACGAATCAATGGCAATACCAGAGATATTTAAAGACATCATAAAAAAATACGAAGGTCATCTTTAGACCTTCGTATTTTTTATATATTACGGTTTATACACCTTAATAAAATCATATTCTTGTATTGAAAAAACTGCCACGAAAGCAACACAAAAGTCCATAGAGGCACAGTCATAGACTTATAAATCAACGATATTACGCCTTTTTCAGTGTTATCACAACTATTTCTGGCCACGCTCCAAAGCGGAAAGTCACGTTGCCACCTGTACCGGTGCAAATAAACAGCTTGCGCGAGTCAGACTTCTGCTTCTTCTCGTTCACAGCTTCAGTCACACCATTTTGTTCCTCATACAGTCCTGCATACTCATCATATACAAACGAAGCCGGAGACCAACCGAACAGACGGAACTGTGTAGCATGTGTGTGTCCTGACAGCTGCAGCTGTATATCAGTTTTCTTAAGAACCTCTCTGCGCCAGTGAGTCGGGTCATGACTCAGCAACACCTTAAACTCCGGCAGCTGTCCTTCGGCACACTCCATGGCACCAGCAAGATTTCCATAGTCAGGAAATGGCGGACGGCTGGAGTTTTCGACACCAATGATAGCTATCGAATCGCCCCCACGATGCACCACCTTATGCTCATTGAGCAGCAGCTGCCAGCCATATCTCCGCTCGCGCGCCTTCACCTCAGCAATAGCCTTCAAACGCGCAGTCTGGCTTGAATGGCGGTTATACATACAATAGTCATGGTTTCCCATAATAGAGAATACACCATCCTTTGCTTTCAATCGCGATAAGTCATCATCAAATATATCAAGCTCTGAAGGCGAAGAGTTAACCAAATCACCCGTAAAGCATATCATATCAGGCTGCAGAGCATTCACCTCATCAACAATTCTCTTTACCGCCTCCGGTGCTGCATGATACGTTCCGATGTGCATATCCGACATCTGTACTATGCGATATCCGTCAAACTGTTGCGGCAAGTCTGCAAATTTCAGTTCCACTTCTTTCACTGTTAGCCTGCGCCATCCCGCGCACAGTCCGTAAACCACTATACCGACAACAGACACCGCAATCAATAGCGCGACGACATTAGCCGCACGCCAAGCCACAGGCGATAGAGCCCGCATAGCCAGTCCAACAAGCGAAACAAGCGTGAACAGAAGTTTCGGAATAGCAAAACATAGTATCATGTATACCCCCCAACGGAACATCCATGCCTGATTATACGGGCTATTGAAGAGCAGCATAAGCACTACAGTAGCAAGATATGGCATCCAAAACACCAATTGCAGCAACCAATGGCTGCCACGCATGAAATAATGCCAAATATAAAGCTCCGGCAACAGAAGTCCGAGAAGCAGAAGTATAAACATAACTTAAATCTCTTAGGTATAAAAACGTAGGAGAGAGCCTACATTATCCATGCTTGCCGGCATTCACTATAAAGCGCATCTCCTGTCAGCAAGCATTTTCTCATTCCTTTACAACACTATTTCTCCCCACAAAAGCTACGGAGCAGCGGGATTAATCTTATCATGATATGGCGACTGCGGCTTATATTCGAATCGTGGCTGACTTACCGGCACATGCCATGACGCGCTTACACCGACATGAAAATTCTCCGTCACCTTATAGTCTACGCCACCTCCGACAACCACTCCCGGCATGCCTAAAGCCGCTGGATAGTACGGATTATAATACGGATTGAAGCACATGGCATGCCTATCCTCGCCCGACAACGGCGCTGTATATGAAGCAAAAGCCATTGCCGTAAGTCGTTCTGTCAACTGATAACTTGCAATGCCCTCAATAGATGCCATATAATGAGAGTTTCCTCCGTAACGTATATGCGACAGCGTAGCTCCTCCAGCCACCGACAATCGCGGTGTCAGGTCCTTCAGATATATAGCCGAAGCATTGGTATAGAACATTCCGTTGCGCATAGGATTATTCTTTCCGAATCCCACACCCACACCGAAGTCAAGCTGCAGATTAAATCCTTGATGCAGACTCCAGTAGTTTCTGCCGTACGGCGAATAATACGGAATGGTCTGCGCCACTATCTGCAGCGACACGACGAGCATTACTATGGTTATCAGTTTCCGCATTTATATGCATGTATGTTATTAATTGTCTGTAACAGTCAAATACATCCTGTTTCTGGTAAAGAGAGTTACATCTCTTCCAGCTTACCTTACAGCGAGCGTACCATATGGTCCTGTTGTGCTGGCATGATAGAGTGTGAGTCCTTTGGCACCACCTTCTGACACACAGTTTCCGCCAGTATTCATGTTATACTGCCGTTTGCATACACCGCACGCCGCCATTCCATCCTGTCCGACGGACAGAGGACGTGAGCGCACAGGTATAGCATCAGGACTGAAACATGCAGGACACTCACGGTCGAAGGCATAAAACTGATTTGTCAGCGACCCGTAGCCAACGATTACAGCATCATTCATGCCCACCTGTCGTGAGAGGCGCAGGTCGTTAGCAGTAAAGTTTGCCACTGATGTCTGCCCGTGACTGTTCGTGAAGGAATACTGCTTGCGAGCTTCATTTACCGCAATAGTGCAGAACACCCCTGGCGACATGACATTCATGGCAGCAGCCAGTGTGCTGTTCTGATGTATGCCGTTTTCAATCACGAGATAGCACGGATAACTCGAATATGTAAATTCATCGCCGCACGACACTACGCCTAACAGCATGGCGAGCAGCATCAGT
>JAFPAS010000195.1 GCA_017424205.1 Prevotella sp.
AGCCTAGCGTACTGAATATAAATCCGACAACTCGCGATCCGTCACCGCCATCACCTGCTTTTCCTGACATCTGATTTCCAGGATCAGCAAAATAGTAGTATAATTGCCACCAAATATTTTTTTGATCTTCAGCATATGGCACATGCTTATCGAAAAAAAATATTACAACAAGTACAGAAAGAGAAAATACGACAAAAGAAATAAGGACAACCAATCCGATTTTGAACCAAAAACCTCTATTTAACCAGCGATCTAATATTTGACGGAAATATAATCTCATATCAATTTCAAATTATTTTTTTCATACTTACACAAGCATATTCTAATCCATCAATCCTTATTGCTACAATAGGCTTGTTTTCTTCAATATAACTTACTTCTCCTTCAAGACCTTTCATCAGACCTATAATAAGGCGAACTCGATCTCCAACTTTAAGATTTTCTACGATTGAAACTTTTGCATCGGCATTATGCAAAAGGAATTTAAGTTTTATTCTATTAGTTCATCTGGTATTGGAGTAGCCAATTCCTATGAACCTGGATAAATGATGAATTTAAGAATGAATGATAGTCTGCAAAATTCACCATCTTTTTTACTCAATCCTACACAAAAATGCAGTTGGTATATATGCTGTTGCTATTGAACAAAGACCTCGCAGTTCCACTACCACACGCTGCTGGCCTGATACTCTTGCGATACGTCCTTCGACTCCTGAGAAATTTCCTTGTACAACACGGACCTTGTCACCACTCTTGTAATGACAATGCTCAGGTTCAACAAGTTTTATGTGTTCACTTTCTACACTTGTCAGTCTTATGAAATTCAGCATTTCATCATGAGGTACAACAAGAGGGGTGTGCTTTCCGTTTGTAATACTTTTTGTCTTGTCCCTATAAAAACGATAATGGCTTAGAACCTTTTCTTCACAGAACAACTGTTCCAAATGCTCTTGAGTGGAATAAACAAAAACGAGATTGGGAACAAGCGGTTCCGACACACGCTTCTTCTTGCCATTAACTTGTTTTATAATGTAATGCTTGGGGATATATACATGGGCCACGTTTTTTCTTAAGGTTTCAATTTCCTTTGCAACCCGATTGTAAGTGGCTCTAAGAACAAACCATTGGTGATTTTCAACAGGCACATAGAGGGAGGACACCCCTGTATCTGAGTTCTCATCTTGTAGTTGACTTTGAACTTCGAGGATGACGCCGGAGGCAAGTCCGTCGTTTAGAGGATTTTTCCCGCCTCTTCGGTCGCTCACATTAGACAATGTGCTGCTCATAAATAAATATCGTTACTGGAGTAAAATCACAGTAATAGATTATATTTTTCGATAGTATATTCTTCTGCCAAACAAAAAGAAGGCAAAAGCTTAGGCATAAAAAAGCGTGGAACCGTCTTGTTGTCTGTTCCACGTTCCGAGGCTCTGGAAATTGCCTAATTCAGTTGAACAGACAACGCCAGAGTCCACGCCAATATGATAAACTCTATTTAATATATACACTTAAAACGTATCTTACAAGATACATTTCGTGCGTATAACATTAAATAGTGATATAATCACATCCGTGGCATCTACCGTTGCTAAGTTCAAGACTGAATTATTAAGAAATTTTCCAGATTTCAGAACGTCTTAAACAAAGCGTTGTAAACGCCTTTATATGTCAGTTTCTCCATTTTCCGCCATTTCTTCTGTATAGAATAAAAGAATTGCAGGAAACAATTTGCACATGTCATAAGAGATTTCTCTCTAATTGTGTATGCAAGTTGCGAGATTCTATGTGCAAAAGTATAAATTTTTTTCAAAAAACAAGAAAGTTTTAGTAAAAAAATAACAATCTCTATTAATTTTCTGTGAAAATGGCATAATCCACCGTATATAGTTATGCATGCATTTTTACCGGCGATATTTGGCTATATTATTACTAAATAACATTTGTGAGAATTTTCGTGCGTTCAAGATTCCCAAAGATTGTTAGTGCGTGTCAAACTTGATGTTAAGCCCTAAAGTTACACATAAAGCGTTATCAGACACCAATATAATAAAATAAAAAAACGAGGGATACATTAAATATGTGTCCCTCGTTTTTTATTGCAAGTCTGTATGCCTCTATTCCTCTTGCTGTCGTCTCTGCTTCGTGGAGAGTATCTACGTCTGACATCAGACTTGTAATTGAGCAATGATTAGTTTTTAAATGAATGTATCGGAGCTGGTATTCGTCCTTTCCTGTTGACGAAGCGTGAGCATCCGAAGGTGTTGACAGGCATAACGGGAGCATGGCCGAGCAGTCCGCCAAACTCTACGCTGTCGCCTACGTTTTTGCCGATGACGGGTATGATGCGCACGGCAGTAGTCTTCTGGTTGACCATTCCGATAGCAGCCTCGTCGGCTATGATGCCAGCGATGGTTTCAGGTTTCGTGTCTCCTGGTATGGCAATCATGTCAAGTCCTACAGAGCAGACACATGTCATGGCTTCGAGTTTCTCGATGGTTAGAGCTCCTGCTTCTACAGCATCAATCATTCCTTGGTCTTCTGATACAGGGATGAACGCTCCAGAGAGTCCGCCGACATATGAGCTTGCCATTACACCGCCTTTCTTCACCTGATCGTTGAGCATGGCGAGTGCTGCTGTTGTTCCTGGCGCTCCAGCATATTCAACTCCCATGCAGCAGAGGATATCAGCCACACTGTCGCCTATGGCAGGCGTTGGTGCGAGCGAGAGGTCGATGATGCCGAATGGTATGCCGAGGCGTGCTGCAGCCTCTTGCGCCACGAGTTGTCCGACGCGTGTTATCTTGAAAGCTGTTTTCTTAATTGTCTCGCCGAGCGTTTCGAATGTTGCGAGTCCGCCGTCAGCATTGAGGTCCATCTGTTCGAGGGCGTACTTAACTACTCCTGGTCCAGACACACCGACATTGATTACGGCATCAGTTTCTGATACGCCATGGAATGCGCCAGCCATGAAAGGATTATCGTCAGGTGCATTGCATAGGACGACGAGCTTGGCGCAGCCAAGCGAGTCACGCTCTGCCGTGTGCTCAGCTGTCTGACGTATGATGTCGCCCATGAGACGTACGGCATCCATATTGATGCCAGTCTTTGTAGAGCCAACACATACGCTTGAACATATACGGTCGGTAGCTGCCATGGCTGCAGGTATAGAGCGAATTAAGAGTTCGTCACTATGCGTCATGCCTTTTGAAACTATGGCAGAGAATCCGCCCAGGAAGTTAACACCTACATCTTTTGCAGCTCTGTCGAGCGTCTGTGCTATAGTGACATAGTCGTCAGGTGTCTTACAGCAATTAGCCCCAACAAGCGATATCGGCGTGATAGCTATTCGTTTGTTTACGATAGGTATGGCAAACTCTCTTGAGATTTCGTTTCCTACGCTGACAAGATTTTTTGCATACGATGTTATTTTGTCGTATATATTGCGGCATGTGACTTGCAGAGAATTGTCGGCGCACGAGAGCAGTGATATGCCCATAGTGATTGTGCGGACGTCAAGATTCTCCTGCTCAATCATTTTGTTCGTTTCAAGAACCTCTGAAATGTTAATCATACATCTTATCTCATGAATGAAAAAGAGAGTGACGTACTGTTTGCCTATACGGCAAGCAGTCAATCCCTCCCTTTATATTGGTTATAGTTTTGGTCATCGCAGTCGTTGACCTAAATTCTGTGCATCTTGTTGAAGATATCCTCCAGCTGACACTTCACAACGACACCGATATCTTCGCCTACCTGTGTGAGTTCTGCGGAGATATCTGTAAATTGGCGTTCGCATGCTGTAAGGTCAACAATCATCATCATATTGAAGAAATCCTGGACGATGGTCTGCGAGATGTCGAGAATGTTTATCTTGTTATCTGCAAGATAGTTGCACACTTTAGCAATAATGCCAACGGTGTCTTTTCCCACTACGGTGATAATGGCTCTTGTCATATAGTATATCCTATAGTATTGAGTGCGTTGTGTGTTACGTTTGGAAGCTGCTGCGTACTCCCATGTGCCAGAGGATGTCATCCATAGACTGGGTAGTAGTCATGTGTATAACGCATTGCAACTTCGTCTGCTTCGTATGGTGGAGTTTTGTTTACTGCTTTTCTTCTTCCACCTCAGCCATAACTCTTGCTTCAATTTCTTCTGTCAGTTCTGGATTGTCGAGCAGGAGCTGTTTTACAGCGTCGCGTCCTTGTGCCAGACGTGTCTCACCGTAACTGAACCATGAGCCAGACTTCTTGATGATGTTGCGTTCAACAGCAAAGTCAAGTATTTCACCAACCTTAGATATGCCCTCTCCGAAGAGAATCTCGAATTCTGCTTTGCGGAATGGAGGTGCCACCTTGTTCTTTACAACTTTTACTCTAACCTGATTACCGAGCACGTTGTCACCATCCTTTATGGCTGTCACGCGACGGATGTCAAGACGTACTGATGAGTAGAATTTCAGTGCGTTACCGCCAGTAGTGGTTTCTGGGTTACCGAACATCACGCCGATTTTCTCGCGCAGCTGATTGATAAAGATGCAGACAGTATTAGTTTTAGATATAGTCGATGTAAGCTTGCGTAGCGCCTGCGACATGAGACGTGCCTGCAGACCAACCTTATTGTCGCCCATATCACCTTCTATTTCAGCCTTTGGTGTCAGTGCTGCTACAGAGTCAATAACAACGATGTCAAGTGCGGCAGACGAAATAAGCTGGTCAGCTATCTGCAGCGCCTGTTCGCCGTTGTCAGGCTGTGAGATGAGCAGGTTGTCAACATCAACGCCAAGGCTTGCTGCGTAGAAACGGTCGAAGGCATGCTCTGCATCGATGATTGCCGCCATGCCGCCCAGCTTCTGTGCCTCTGCTATTGCGTGTATAGCGAGTGTGGTCTTACCAGATGATTCCGGACCATATATCTCAATGATACGTCCTTTAGGATATCCGCCTACACCGAGAGCGATGTCCAGTCCGAGTGAACCAGATGGTATGACGTCAACCTTATCGAACTGCTGTTCGCCTAACTTCATTATCGAACCTTTTCCAAAGTCCTTTTCTATTTTTGACATAGCAGCCTTCAGCGCCATGAGTTTTGCTTCGTTGGCATTCTGTGTTGCTTCTAATTCTTTCTTTGCCATATAATCTATAAGTGTATGTATGTTATTTTTATTTCTTACTGTTTCGCAAAGTTAATAATAAAATCTGTAACACATGTTGTCTGAGCTTAAGAAATTATTTTTCTTAACATTTGCATGCGGCCATGATGTTATAATGCTGACATCATTGTTGCTTTATGTGATGACGGGCATTATCCTATCTTCTGCTTTCTCTTACTTCGTCAATGCCAGGAATGGCGTATATGCTTTGCATAGCAGAAAGCAGCTCGCTGAGTGAATGAACATAAAAGACAACAGTAAGATCGACAATCTCATCATTTGTAGTAGTGTTAAGCGAATCAATAGACAGATGCAAGTCGTTGGTTATCTTGTTTACTACGTCTATGAGGAAGTGATATCTGTTGATGCCTTTTATTGATATGCTGACAGGATATATTCTCTCGGTGCTATCTTCGAATGGCACGTTTGTTATATTGTCGCCCTGCTTTGATGCGAGACGTATGGCTTCTGGACAGTTGCGGCGATGCATTGTTATCGAACCGTCTTTCTCTCTATATCCGATGGTTTCGCCCCCTGGCAGCGGCTTGCACTGCGTGCAACGGTTGTACTTCTGTTTGTTTCTTTCTGCTGAATGGTATGATCGCAGTGCACGGCGTGCCTTGTATGTCTGCACGCTGTTAATCCAGTCAAGAGGTGGCACAAAATCCTCTTCTGTGCCCACCTCAACACAATCGCCTCGGCGAAGCACAGTCCTGATAGATGATAGTCGGCCGTTTATTCTTGCATACTTAGCATGCAGTCCGATGTCAGTGTGCAGGTCGAAAGCAAAGTCAAGCGCTGTAGCCCCTTTCGGTAGTATGATGCTTTCGCCTTTCGGTGTGAAGACCATAACATCGTCGTAGTAGAGCGAAGTCTTTATATTCTCAATGAATCCTGGTCCTTGTGACTCAGCTGCAATCTCTTTCAGTACTTTTCTGAATTTGTCAATCCATGTTGTCACATTGTCGAGCGACAGACCTTTTCCTACTCCGCGAGTTTCTGCCTTGCGAGCAATCTCAGCCATACAGCCGAACTGCGATGCTTCAACCATCTCCAGAGAACTAATCTGCACATCTTCCCATAGTCCGCCTTCAGAAAG
>JAFPAS010000196.1 GCA_017424205.1 Prevotella sp.
CGTCGCTGGTATATGATTCCGTCGTCAGCGAGCTGTTCGTAAGCTTTCGCTGCAGTGTTGACGTTCACCTGTATCATCGTGCTGTATGCTCTGACGCTTGGTATTCGGTCGTCGCTGCTGTATGTTCCAGCGAGAATCTCGTTTGCTATGCGTTCGCATATCTGCAGGTATATAGGCAGTTCGTTACTGAATGTAGTCATGTGTATCAGTTTGTTATGGCTCGGAGCGCAAGCGGCGCAATATCTTTTGGGGTCAATGTTATGGCAAATAGTTATTATGATGAAATTTTTGCCGCTTGCCTCTCCATGCCTTGTTGTTTAGTTGAAGAATCTGTTGTTGATATATTGCAGACGTCTGAATATGCGGTATGACAGCCAGTAGTTGAGCACAGCCCATGCCGTAGTAATTTTATAGCCTGCAATGTTTGCATATTTCTCCCATTCAGGAATTATCTCGACGGTTATTGAGTAGTTGTATTCGTCAGCGAGAGATACTACACCGTAGCCCATGAATCCTACGACAAAAGCAGTGAGGATAGGTATGCATATCCATGCGAGCAGAGTGAAGAGCGTCTGACGCTTGCGGAAGAAGCATCCGCCAAGAATGAAGGTAGAGTGTACGAACAGTATTTTTATTATTTCTTTAACCCCTTCCCCTTCTATAAGAGTGTCGTATAAAACATTTGCCGTTGCAAGAGTAAGGCTGTAGGCATCGTGTGTTATGATGAGTGATATGATAGCTTGCACAACGTCAGCAAGCATGATTGATGCAATCATGCATACAACGCGAATGACAGTCTGAAATATAAAGTTTGAGCAGAATTTCTCCGCGTGAGTGGCAGGCAGCATCATGAAGTTGACAAATTCGTTGCGTGTTCTTGTCGTAAACAGTATGTTTGACGCATTTAGAATAAATAATACAGCAATCATGATGACATTGATAGCTGCGCTCTCTTTTATGCCCTCCCAGTCAGCAATGCCTTCTGCATATCCACCGAAAGAATGGAAGAAAGCAAAGAGGAATGAAAGAGATGCCAGAGTGAGCGTCTGATTTAACAGGTCGCGCTTATATCCTATGATGTTCCATGTAAGAACCTGTTGTATTCGTTTTAAGTTCATAATATTCCGTATGAAGTGGTTTATGATATTTTAAGTTGAATTTCTATATCTGTGCGGAAGAATGAAGTGCCGCCAGAGATTATTCCTTGACAGTCAGCTGCTTGGTGTCAATATCGCCTGAGCCGCTGATCTTCTTGCTGAGAGATTTTACATCGCCAGCCAGATGTGCATCTCCCGAACCAGCAATTGCCACGTGTGCCGCATCGCAGTCTTTCATGTGTATATGCGCTTCGCCCGAACCAGCTATTGAAAGCATGCATTCTTTTGCACCTTTAATGCCCGTCTTGAACTCACCTGAGCCTGCAATTGCTATCATTGCGCTGTCAGTCTGCACACTCTTGACATACATGTCGCCTGAGCCAGCAATCTTCGTCCGGAAAGAAGGTGCGCAGATGGCAGCGATTTCTACATCGCCAGAGCCTTGTATGTCAGTCTCGAATGTCTCCACCGTCATGGTGTCTTTGCATTTAAATGTGCCTGAAGCGACAACTTGTACTCGCTTGAGTGATGGTCCGCTGATGTAAGCCTCTACGTCATATTCATCGAATGACAGCGAGAATTTATTCTTGGTTACGTTCTTGTTGCCTTCAGAATATATGTTGAGCACTCCGTATGCGTCGGTTTCAACGTGCATGCGCTTCATCTGCTCTTCGCTTGCCTTGAGTATGATTGATATGGTGTCAGATACAGTGTAGTGCACAGTGGTGGCGCCGCTTAGCTGGATGCTATTGAACTCGCTCACGTTGAAGGTCTTCTCTGTCATGGCGCCGTTGCCCTTCTTATAAATGTTAATTTTGCATGAAGCCAGCATGGTTGCGGCGAATGCAAGAATCATTATTGTTGTGATGTTGAATATCTTTTTCATATTTTTATTGTTTAGGGTGTTTTTGTTTACTGGTTTTCTATGTTGATAGCCTTGAACAGCATTTCGAGATTGATATTTGTTTCAGGGTTGTTTCCTCGCTTTGCCATTACGATGTTTCCTTGCAGCGATGGTTCTGCATATATCACATCGTCCATATCGTTAGGCATGCGTGTTTCGAACACATACTGCTGGCTGATTTCCTCAGTAGACATATTGAGCAGCACGCCCTTCTTTGAGAGAATCACCACATGGTCAACGAGTTGCTCTATATCGTGCACCTGATGTGTTGAGATGATTATTGTGCGCTCTTCTGTCATTGACTGGCTTACAACCTGTCGGAACTGCGACTTAGATGTTATATCAAGTCCGTTGGTTGGCTCGTCGAATAGCAGAATTTTCGTTCCTGTAGCGAGTGCGAAACTCATGTATACCTTCTTCTTCTGGCCTAATGAGAGCTCGCCGAGCTTCATGTCTGAATTTAGCTCGAAAGCCTTCAGGCAGTTGTCAAGCACGTCGGTTGAGAAGTTAGGATAGAACGGGCGGTTCATCTTAATGTATTCAGACAGCGAGACATTAGGCAGCGAAAACTCCTCTGTCACGATAAATACATCTTTCAGTATCTCCGGACGGCGCAGCTGAGTCTCTATGCCGTCTATGCTTATTGTTCCCTGCTTCGCTTTCAGAAGTCCTGCTATGAGATAGAGCATGGTTGATTTGCCTACGCCATTCTTGCCCAGCAGTCCGTAAATCTTATTTGCTTCGAGGCTTAGGGTGATGTTTGTCAGCGCGTTCTCGCGTGCGCCTCTGTACCTGTAATCTACTTTTTCGAGATTGATTTTCATATTATTCCTTTCTTTTATTTGAGGTGTTAATTGTTCGTGAAATATTAGGTTGTATAGTGTAATAGTGTAATATGACACCGCAAAGGTAGTACATTGAAAGATATCGTGCAAGAATTTAGAAGAAAAATCTTTATAAGATGCATGATTTTTAACTTCTGTTTACATATTAGTGCCATTTTGTTAGAGAAAATGCATGTTTTGCTAACGCTTTTCTTTTGAAATCGGCAAGAAAGCCAAAGACAGCCTTTGGCAGTGCAAGAAGCAGTCTTTTGGCGTGTAAAACACTGCTTTTGGCAACGCAAAAGGCTGCGCTTACAAAACGTAAGCGCAGCCTCCTGTTCTGGTTGCAATGTGATATATATGTGCCGAAGTCTGCCTGAAGGTATGCCAGCAGCCGTGCCGGGGGTTATCTTGTCTGCTCTTCTTCCTGTTCTGCAAGATATGTTCGGCTGTACTCTACATAGTGCTGGGCGTATGACTCAGCTTGGTTAGGGCTGGTTTTCTTTATAAACTTTGCCGGCACTCCTGCCCACAGCTCGTGGTCGCCAATCTGTGTGCCGCCGAGCACCAGTGCGCCAGCAGCAATCACCGCCCCTTCGCCTACTACCGCCTTGTCGAGCACCGTAGCGCCCATGCCTATCAGTGCGCCGCGCTTTATGTGGCAGGCGTGGAGTGTGGCGTTATGTCCTACGGTGACATCGTCTTCGAGCATGATGTCGTTGCCGTTTATGAAGTCTTCTGACGGACGCTCTTTCCCGCCGAAATTGGTCACGTGCAGGCATGATCCGTCCTGCACATTGCAGCGGTGGCCGAGAATAACGCGTGCCACGTCGCCGCGCAGTACGGCGTTAAACCAGATGGAGCATTCGTCGCCCATGCGCACGTCGCCTACGACGGTGGCGTTCTCTGAGAGGTAGCATTCGCGTCCGAACTGCGGACTGATGCCGCGGTATGATTTTATTAGTGCCATGTTCTGTCTGTGGTGTTATAGTGGTAATCTGCTGTCATTGCAGATAGTCCGAAAAAACAAAGGGTGGCATGTTTCGCAACTTGCCACCCTGATGAAAGAGATTGGATGACCTTTCGGTCAAAAATTGAGAGAATATTATGTTGCCAGTTTATATTCTGGCAAACGAAGAGAGAGTATTACAAGTTTGGATTGATGCTGCTCCACTCTGATACTGGAGGTACGATGTTGAGTGTTACAAGCTCATCGCGCATCTTGCAGAGGTGCTCGTAGCTTGCGTCAAGCTTAGCCATCTCCTCTGGAGTGCCCTGTGGCATCTTGTATGTACATCCGTTCTCATCGAGAGTAGTGTCCATAGCCATCATGATGTTCTGGTACTTCTCGTTCTTAACGTATGTACCTGCTGGCCAACGGAAAGCGTCGCCGCCCATGATAGCGCGTACCATCTCAACAGAGCAGTATGCTGGGCTCTGCCAAGAGCTGCGTCCGCGGAGCTCGATAATCTTTGCTCCACCCTTAGTTACGTCAACCTTGAGCTGCTCCCACTCCTCGTTAGTGCATGCGTCTGTACCGATGAGGTCGTTGAGAGGCTTGCCTGCTACCTTCACAGCGCTGCCGAATACAGCCATCTGCTCGCCGTGTCCGCCGTATGTAGCACAGCCTGTAACCTCGTACTGCTTAACGCCGAACTTCTTAGCGAGTGCGCTCTGAAGACGTGTTGAGTCGAGTGCTGCGAGTGTTGTCACCTGTGATGGTTTCAGACCAGAGTAGAGGAGAGTTACAAGACCTGTAAGGTCAGCAGGGTTGAAGATAACTACAACGTGCTTAACGTCTGGGCAATAAGTCTTGATGTTCTTGCCAAGTTCCTCAGCAATCTTACAGTTGCCTGCGAGAAGGTCTTCACGTGTCATGCCAGCCTTACGTGGCGCACCGCCTGAAGAGATGATGTATTTAGCGTCTTTGAAAGCCTCTGCAACGTCAGTTGTCGCTGTGAGGTTTACGCCGTCATATCCGCAGTGGAACATTTCTTCCATTACACCCTCCATACCTGGAGCGTATACGTCATAAAGGCATACGTTTGGTGTAAGTTTCATTGTCAAAGCGGTCTGTACCATTGTAGAACCGATAGCGCCACCAGCGCCAACGATCACAAGTTTGTCGTCTGTTAAAAATGCCATTGTGTTATTTGTTTTTAAGTTATTTTCTGACGCAAAATTACTAAAAAAATGTCAGAACTCAAAGATTTAATATGATTATATAGGCAATTCTAACATTTTTTTCTAATTTTGTGGTAAAATTGTATCACTCATTTAATGACAACATACAGATTTAGCGAATGTTGCGTGGGGCGCGCTTTAATGTGCTGCTGATGGTGACAGGCTGAGCCTGGATGTGCTGTGCATGATGATGCTGAAAATGATATAGAAGAAAAAACACATGAAGAACAGATTGAACGAACTGCGTGAGATGATGCGCCGTGAGCGTATGGGTGCTTTCATATTTCCCAGCACCGACCCGCATAATGGCGAATATGTTCCGGCACACTGGCAGGGCAGAGAATGGATAAGCGGGTTTACTGGCTCTGCCGGTACGGCGGTGGTGACGCTCCATTCGGCTGCGCTGTGGACTGACTCGCGCTATTTCATACAGGCGGAGGAGCAGTTGCGTGACTCAGAATTTATGCTGATGCGCATGGGAATGGACGAAACGCCATCGGTGGCGCAATGGATAGCACAGGAACTTGATGCTACAGGAATGACAGAGGTAGGCGTAGACGGTATGGTAATAACGGAGAATACAGCAAAGGAGCTCGCAGCAGACTTGCGAAAGGCTGGCGGATACACGCTGCGCACGAATCTTGACCCGCTGAAGCAGATATGGCGCGACCGTCCGCAGATGCCTATGTCGCCAGTAGTGATACATCCGCTGAAGTTTGCGGGTATACCTGCACGTGAGAAACTGCAGCAGGTGCGCAGAGCGCTGGCTGCACAGCATGCTGACGGTATGCTGTTGACCCGACTTGATGATATCGCTTGGTTGCTGAATATACGCGGCAAGGATGTGCCATGCATACCGGTCGTGCTTTCATATCTGCTGATTGGTTCTGACAGAGCGACGCTATTTGTCGACAGCCGCAAGGTCTCTGATGAGGTCAGGGCTTATCTTATGGCAGAGGGAGTGGCAACGGATGAATATGCTAATGTGGCGGCTGGCTTGCAGAGTTATAAGGACTATAATATTCTGATGGATGCTGACGAGGTGAATCACACGCTGTTTGGCAAGGCAAAATGTCAGGTGATATGCGGGAAATCGCCTGTGTCAGAAATGAAGGCGGTGAAGAACGAGGCGGAGATTGAGGGGTTCAGACGTGCTATGCTGCGTGACGGTGTGGCGCTGATGAAATTCACTAACTGGCTGAAGAACGGACTGAAAGAACATAAGGATGACACCAAACCTATAATGATTGACGGTGAGGTGGTGACAGAGATGACCGTATGCCGAAAGCTGGAGCAGTTC
>JAFPAS010000197.1 GCA_017424205.1 Prevotella sp.
ACTGGCAAATATTCTGTCAGTCCTTGCACTATGCCCAATATCAGAGCCTGTATCCAATCCATATCTTTGATTACCTCCTATATATTTTATTTACTTTTAGGTTTACGCATTACTGCATATATAATTGACACGAAACCAATAAATGTCACCACAGGGGCAATCTTTATGCGACGCACACTGAAAATGTCAGGATTGTAGCTGCTAGTAGTAGAGCCATCGCCCGACATCAGAATCAAACCAA
Organism: Prevotella sp.; assembly: GCA_017424205.1. Lineage (GTDB taxonomy): Bacteria > Bacteroidota > Bacteroidia > Bacteroidales > Bacteroidaceae > Prevotella. The sequence continues at coordinate 242 of JAFPAS010000197.1, forward strand.
CAAGAATTATTACAACGCTAATTCCCAATGCGATGAAATTTCCCTTGTCAAATGCTAAATTCTTTTTATCCATATATTAAATAATTAATTTTACTTATGAAAATTAGGCTGATAATAGCTAAAGTGATATATTAATACGAATATAAAAACATTCATACATTGCTCATGCAAAGCACTCTCTGTAGTTAGATTACACTTTATAGAGGTCGCCGGCCTTCATTCTCAAAAACTTATTGACCGACAAATATGAACAGAAAGTTGTAATAAAGAGTCCGAGCAGCAATACACTACCTGCCGTCACTGCAGCAACTTTCCAATCGACGATTAATGCTATCTGCGGTTCAAACATATAAAGAGCGTATAGACCTCCTGCTAAAATACCGTCTGCAACAACAGCAGAGAGAAGGCCTTCAAACAATGCACGACGAATAAAAGGCCAACGTATGAATGCCCATGAAGCACCTACGAGCTTCATTGTATGTATTGAAAAACGACGTGCAAAAACGCTAAGACGTACAGTGTTGTTTATCAACGCAAAGGATATGAATGTCAGTAAGGCTGCTAACACAAGGAGTACCATGCTAACACGCTTAAGATTCGTGTTCACCATATCCATTAAGTCCTTTTGATATGCCACGTCCGTCACCTTGACATTACGTTTTAATTCTTTTGTTATCCATACTAAAGAATCAGAATTTGCATAATCAGCCTGTAGCTGCATCTCTATGCTTCCTACAAACGGATTACCGCCAAGAAATTCTGTAGGATCAGCTCCCATAGACTTGATATGCTCGTCAAGAGCCTGCTTAGGACTTATATATGTAGTCTTCGATGTATATGGACGAGTATTAAGTTCGTTGCATAATTTCACAGATTCCTGCATCGTAACCTTTTCATTAAGCATCACTGTCACAGTAAGGTTTTCTTTCACATAGTTTGACAGATTTCGCGCTGTCATAACTGTAAATATCACGATACCTAACAATATAAGAACTAATGATGTACTAATACAAAGTGTTACGACCTGCAAGCCGCCAACCCTACGTTTTCTCTTTATATTTCTCTTTGACATTAATACCACAATTTTATATAGAATGACTTCAATAGCAAAAAGTCTACTCACATATTGTTTGACTCCATATCTTAAGCCAACAGGCGCATCAAGCCTAAAATAAAGCTTTCGCGCCTATCAACATAAAAAGATTTGGGCACAATAACCCAAAATCACTGCAAAGTAAATAAAAAATCACCAATCTTGCAAGCGATTAACGTTCTTTAATACCCGCCTGCCCCATACAACAACTAAAGCAAACAGCATACGGGTAGTCAGAATCCATAAAGCAGAGACACCAACAGCGGCATATACTAAGGTGTCTTCCAGCATAGAATGGTTCATGACGAGATGATAGTTTACTTCGTTGGCTTCTTCCTTTGTAATCTGTCCGCTTTCTTCAAGGTCTAGCATGGCAGCCAATCCATAACTCATACCCAGCACATTGCCCACTACCCACAGATACGCTGCATTCTCCGGCAGGCCAAAGAAACGCATCAGCGGACGCAACGGTTTGGTCAGACGTCTCATCACACCATATTTTTCCATGATTCGCTGCAACACCATAAGTCCGTAAATCAGTCCGCATATCATTAGGGACATCCGCACAGAAGCTACTACCCATTGCCCAAGCACAACTGCAAGCGTCATTTCCTCCGCTGATGATGGTTCCGCCATGAAATGTCCTGGCATCTCTGGCAACACAAGATTCAGATAAACAGCGGCAACAATTGCTGCCAAAATACGTAATGACGCCATTACCCACGGATTCGAGCCGACCTTCTTAACCACCGCACTCTCTAACGGCAAGGCATGACACAGCAATGACATTATTGCTAAAATCGTAGCCTCACGCATTGTCAGTTCCATACTGGCCATCACCGCAAGTCCCGCATACGTAGTGACTGATGCTGCTGTAAGGAATGCTATAGCAGATGCGCCAGGCAGTCCAAGATACTGAAACAACGGGTTAAGATACTGCGCCAGCCACTCTATTATGCCGTAAAACTGCATCATATTCACAGCAAGCGAGATGGGCAACATGATTCGCAGCAGCCACCATGATGTGCGCATAGAAGGCGAAAAAGCCTTCACAAAACAATTCTTCATTTCTATTTTCTTTTTCCCGTGATAGCCAAAAGCAACACGGAACAACAGTTACGTTTACATAAATTTACACTACAACATCGTGGATACGAGGAAAAAATCTTCGTTGAGTTTTCTATGAAAATTTAAAAATCACATTAATAGACAGCCAACCTTTACTACAAAAGATTGTTTCTTTTGCCGATTTCGTAACAAAAACCACCGAATAACGGAGCAATTAACTACATAACACGACATAACTAACAGCCTACCATACCCCCAAAAGCTACTTTTTGCATTGTCATTCACTGCTTTTAATCTTGCAATACCCTGCCTCATGTAGAATCACTCCTGCACAGCAATGCAACATTCCTATATAACACACTGTTACACAAGCTTTTATACCAATCTTAAATTCTCTGCAATATTTCACGACTCAACCGCTTTCAAAATTTCACAAGCGATTCATGCGCGTTAAGAAATGTAAAGTTTTCTTATTTCATGCTCATGCTTCTCTTAGCAGACTCTTCATTATCTCGAGTTCTGATATTGCCTCGCCAAGAGAAATATATTGCTCTCGGTTACGCTCAACCTTAGCCGCTATTTCCTCCGCCTTTGCACGATCATTATCCAACAACAGGCTGACAGCGCACAGCAGACGCTGACGTGACGGCATAATCTCTTGCGTCTGCCTTATATATGCCTGCAACGTCTTGTCTGCATAGATTTCTGCCGCCTTAGCCTTCTCTCCTGTCACAAGCAGAGTAAAGACATATTCGCATCTGAACTCAAACAAAAAGATCACTGGTATATGGTTTTCTTTTTCTAATAGTGCCGCACATAGTTCTCTTGCCTCCTCCCATTCCATACGATCAAGTAACACACCAACTTTCATAGCCAATATATTGACCACCAGTGGATTAACATTTTCTTTGCCAAGTTCATAATCAAACCATTCCGCAGGTAAATCTCTTGGGCGCATACCATCCTGTACAAGGGCGTAAGCTTTTAGAAGTGTAAAAAGCACGCGCTTTGTCACCATATCCTTACGCAGCATCACCGCCTGCATACCATCATTAGGCATACCGTTTATATTTATTGGAATACCATTCAATGCGGCAAAGCCAAAACCGGCTATCGCCATCATTACAGGATAGACGGCATAACTAAAGTCTAAGTCTACGCATAACAGGACTATCACACACAGCACAGAAAGAAGCAGATTAGCAACAACACCGCCCAAATCATATGGCATCGTACGTATCTGCTCTATAGGCCTGTCAGGAGGCAACATCAGGCATTGTCCGCCTGTGCCTGCAATACCAAAACGCTTAAACATAAATTTACCATCACGGCGAATCAACGCAAACGAGCCAACACGGTATGAGACAAAGCGATAGCCGCTCATCAGTCCGCCAACCAAATGGCCTGCTTCGTGCACTGCTATCTGCACGATAACAGCAAGAACCATTGCCAGGAACAAATGTAGGAACAGCGGAATGACGCTGGCATCAAATTTAGTGAAATATTCCGCCCACGTCATATCCTTAACCAATGTCACTATCAATCCTGCTAATAGGAGTCCAGCACATATGCCTACTAACAGTCCTATGACTATCTTTACTGCTGTTTTCATTATTTCCTTGCGTGATGTTTGGTTTATGATATCAATGCAGCGCAATGCCAATATCTTTTTTTGCTTACTTGTAATTTCTTATCCTGACCTCTATGCCTGAGCCGCTTAGCGCTTCTGCCACTTGTTCTATCTTGGTCTCTCCGTAATGATACGGATAGAGCACCTTCGGCATGAAAGAGCGCGCCGCTACCGCTGCCTGCTCCGGAGTCATCGTATAAGGAAGGTTTACGGGCAGGAATGCCACATCTATGTCTCTGATGCGCGACATCTCTGGTATCGGCTCCGTATCGCCTGCTATGTATATGCGTAGTCCATCGATATCGAGCACGTAGCCGTTGTCGCGTCCTTTAGGATGATATTTCTGTTTTTCAGCCGAAGTGTTATAAGCCGGCACTGCCTCTACACTTACGGCATCAGACAGCATTCTGATTTCTCCGTTGCGCATGACGCATCCTCTGCCAAGCCGCTTCACGGAACTCTCGTTTGCTATTAACAGTGTCGTCTCGTTGCTAAGGGTGTTTATCGCATTTGAATCAAGATGGTCTGAATGCTCATGGGTAACGAGTATGCACCCAGCCTTCGGCATTCGTGAATAGTCGGTTCTCGGAGGAAAGTTCTCAACAGGGTCTACCTGTATCTCCATTCCATCAAAGCTAATGGCAAGACTGCCATGTTTTATGTGCGTGATTACTACCTTTCTGCCAGTATCCGTAAGGAATGTGTCGCGCTGCATCACCTGCGCTGCAACTTCGCATATGCTGCATAGCAGCAGAGCCATACAGGCTAATATATATCTTTTCTTCATCATAAATATATTAACATTGTCAAGTTCTGGCGTTTGCAATAGAAAACGGTTGTCAAAGATATATAATAACACAAGACAGCAGACATAAGGTTACGCTTCGTACTCTACCGCCTGCCGTCATTGCCGTATGTGTATAACA
>JAFPAS010000014.1 GCA_017424205.1 Prevotella sp.
CGCAGATTATGCTCTGCCTCATGCGTATTTAAGTCTGCCTTTCACTCTATCTACATTGTTGGCACCGCCATGCAGGAACCTTTTCACTACAGACAACTAATGGCAATAATAGTAATGACAAAATGAAAGGCAGCCTTTTGGGTGCTCATTCGCTGCGAATGGGATTCCAAAAGACTGCCTTTTACACCGCAAAAGACTGCTTTTTGCGGCACTATGCGAAACGTCACATTTTCATCAAAAATGTGTCACGTTTTTCTCGCATATACTTACATGTTGTCAGCATGCCGCCCCTAACCGCATTATTGGCGGACGGAGGCGGCATTGCCGTGTGAATGTGATGCGGTTAGTCAGTGGCGGCTGATTTATTAGTACCAGCAGCTGACTGCCGCAGCATATGTATTTATGCTTCTTTCTTCCAGAGTTTTGTCATGTCTTCAAGTGTCTTACCCTTTGTTTCTGGTACAAGGCGCCATACAAAGACTGCGGCAAGAACGCAGATAACACCGTAAAGTCCGTATGTGAACCAATGACCGAAGTGTGGGTCGCCTGCAACCTGCATATTGAACATTGGTACGAACGTAGAACTAACAATCCAGTTGAATATCCACTGGAAGGCTACGGCAATTGCCACTGCTGCACCGCGGATTGTGTTAGGGAATATCTCTGAGATGAGCACCCAGCATATCGGACCCCATGAGAACATGAACGACGCACTGTAGACCATAATGCTGATCATCGTCACCATGCCAAGGTCGGCATTGCCGAATGTGGCTGCAACACCGAATGCGCCTATCGCCATGCCTATAGAACCCCAGATGAGAAGCGGCTTACGGCCGAGACGCTCAACGGTGAAGATGGCTACAAGCGTAAAGAGAATGTTTACTATGCCCATGATGACAGTCTGTACCATAGGTTTGTCCATGCCCATATCGGCAAAGATGCGTGGAGCGTAGTAGAGCACAGCATTGATGCCTACTGCCTGCTGGAACACGCTGAGCATGATGCCTACGAAGATTACAAGCCAGCCGTAAGTGAAAAGACGCTCTGTCTTGACGGTGACCGTATTCTTTATTTCGTCAAGTATCTCTGCGCCGCGAACTGTTCCGTTAATCTTGCGAAGCACGGCAAGCGCCTTGTTATCCTCGCCTATCATAACGAGATAACGTGGTGTCTCAGGAACAAAGCAGATGAGCAGCGCGAAGAGTCCTGCAGGAACAGCCTCGCTACCGAACATATAGCGCCAGCCTGTAGCGATGGTCCATGGGTCGCTCGATGCTGACACCTGATATACGCCTTCTGCTATCTTCTCGATTACAGGGTTGGTGTGCTCGCCGAGGATAAGGAAATTGACAAAGTAGACTACCAGCTGACCAAAAATGATGGCAAACTGGTTCCACGAAACAAGGGTGCCGCGGATATTTGACGGTGCTACCTCGGCAATATACATCGGACAGATGGCTGACGCAAGGCCTACGCCCATACCGCCAATAACACGATAAATATTAAACGCAATGAGGAGTGAGAATGTTGCCTTGCCTTCTTCGAAGAACAGGAATTCTGGCCACATAGAGCCTAAGGCTGAAACAAAGAAAAGAAGTCCGGCAAGTATCAGCGACTTCTTACGGCCAAGATTGGTGGCGAGATAGCCTGACATGGCGCTGCCGATGATGCAGCCTATCAATGCGCTGGCGCAGGTGAAGCCATGCCATGCGTCGGTGTAGGTAAAGTCTGAAGCACCGATGAAGAATGCCTGCAAACCTTTCTCTGCTCCTGAAATTACTGCTGTGTCGTAGCCAAAAAGCAGTCCGCCGAGTACGGCAACTAACACAATGGAGATAAGATAGCTCATGCTACCCTTTGCTGTCTGATTCATAAGTAGTATTGTTTTTTTAGATTATAGTATTGTCTGTCTGTATCTTTATCAGAATAGATGTATCTTGCAGGGGCTCTGACGATACTTTGCTACATCTGTCAGGCACTGGCGGTGCTGCTTTCTGTTGTCTGCCACCGCCTGCGATTAAACAAAAAAGGCTTTGAGGTCGGAGCTACCGAGGCTCCAATCCCAAAACCTTTATAATGTCATCGTCTTTATCTATTAAAGAATTTCTTACCGTTTCGGATTACAATTCCGCGGTAATTGTCTGGCACTCGCTGTCCCTGCAGATTGTATGTTGCTGTAGAGCGTGGAGCAGTTGTCGTGATGTTTGTAATGCCTGTAGAACCGCCTGTTACACTGCCATATGCCACTTTCATCACGTAGCACAGCTGTGTGCCTGAGTTCTTATAGGTGAACGAACTGCTATTGCCTGCAAGCGGGAATGTAACAACATCAGGATTAGCACCATCCAAGAAGCTCTTCAGAACGGTAGTTGTCTCTGCGGTATATGTTGTTCCGCCTACTACCGCCCATATATTTGTAGCGCTGGCTTCTTCCTCTGACTTGTTCACATAGCTGTAGAATGTCACCTGCACTGGTGTCTTGCCAGCAGGAGCAACGAAGGTATTCTCTGCGCCATTTGACAGTTTCAACGACTTGTATGCCTTGCCATCGACTGTCACATCCATTCCATTAGAGATTTCCTTGCTTGAGTTGCCTGTAATGGTTGCTGTAGCGTTGTCGGTGAATGTAACGCTGTTGCCTTTTGTCATGCCGTCCTCCCAGTAATAGATGACTTCCTCGTCTATTGTAACCGTCGGCTCCTCGACTCCGCCGTCGTCATTACCGCCATCACCGCTACCGTCATTGCCGCTGTCACCGCCGTCGTCTGGTGTTCCGTTTTCGCCGTTCTGCATATCAGGATAGTACTCGTCAAACTTTTCTGAGGCACCCTTGTTCTGCTTCTTAACAATATCTTCTACGAGTGAGTGGCAGTAAACCTCAACGTTGGTGTAGTAACGC
>JAFPAS010000198.1 GCA_017424205.1 Prevotella sp.
ATAACCAAAAGCCCACGCTAAGAAGCATGAGCATTTCAACTATTATTCCTGCCTGTATTCTTTTAGTCGCCAAACTTTTTGAATCGCAGAATAAAGCTAAAACGCTTTTCCAATATGTCTTATATATGTGCGTATAAACTATACGCTATGTTTCATTGGCTTATCTATTTTAATTGTTAATACTATTTTTATATTACAAATATTCAGCAACGCATCTAAAGTGTTTCGTTCACTATCTACGCATTACGATTCTTCTGCAAAGATACATAAAATAAGTCATAATAAAGCGAGTATTGAAACTTTTTTCTTTATATCTTCTAAAAAACTGAATAAAGACATTCGAAAGTGCCGCCTTAGTAGAAGATCACGTAATATTTGCTACCGAACAGAATAGCTCAGAAAATAAAAAAAAATTGCAAGCCACCTCATTCATAGATATTGGCTTTAAGTTAATAATAAAGACGTTTTTCTTTACTATACATAAAAAGCAACGGGTCTACTCTGTTCTCTATGAATACATATTTCACGATAACCTAGTTTCTATTCCCTTGCCTATTCGTCCGTAAATCAGCAATATAGGCATTGCGCTCTAGCATAAGAAGAAAAAAGATAAAGAAAAATTGCATTTACAAAAAAATATCATTACCTTTGCATAGGAATATATTTTCTAAGGCAATGAAAGTCAACTTTCGTTGCATCTTGCATGTAAATCTATATATAAAAAACATACTAAATAACCGAACCATGAACATGATAGAATGGCGGAAGGATATCATTGCACGTCCTGACCGCATAGCAATTCCAGTGATGACGCATCCAGGTATAGAGGAATTAGGCTATACCGTTAAGCAAGCAGTAAAAGACGGCGAGATACATGCCGAGGCTGTAAAATGGATTGCTAACAACTACCCTACCCAAGCAACATCAGTAATTATGGACCTCACTGTCGAGGCGGAAGCCTTCGGCGCAGATGTACTATTCCCAGAGGATGAGATTCCTACTGTGACAGGCCACATGCTTAACAATGCCGACGACATACGCCGTCTGGAGGTTCCTTCGCTCGAAAGCGGACGCATACGCGAGTATCTGAAGGCTAACATCATCGTGCATCGTGATGTGACCGACCGTCCTGTATTTGCTGGCTGCATCGGTCCGTTCTCTCTGGCAGGTCGTCTCTTCGACATGTCTGAAATAATGATGCTCATATACAGCGATCCAGAAGCGGCTCATATGCTGTTGAAGAAATGCTCTGAGTTTATAACTAAGTATGTTGCTGCTCTAAAGGCTACTGGTATAGAAGGTGTGCTTATGGCTGAACCGGCAGCGGGTCTGATGTCGAACGATGACTGCTGGACTTTCTCTTCACAGTATGTGAAACTGATTGTTGACCAATTGCAAGACGAGAATTTCATGATCGTGCTGCATAACTGTGGCAATACCGGACAGTGTACAGACGCTATGGTACGCACAGGAGCGCACGGTATGCATCTCGGCAATAAGTGCGACATGGTACAGGTGGCACGTGATGTTCCGCAGGATATTCTTGTCATGGGAAATATAGACCCTGTTACAGTATTCAAACAAGCAGCACCAGAAGAGGTATATAATGCCACAATGGAACTGCTGGAGCAGACACGAGAATTCCCACACATGGTGATTTCTACAGGATGCGATACTCCTCCGCATGTCCCAATTGAGAATATCAATGCCTTCTTCAAGGCTATGGAAGACTTCAACAATGTCAGCCATTAACCATTAAACCTAAGACCTAACATTCTAAAACATGATAAGTAATTCATTACAAATGCTCGACTGGGTTATCCTTCTTGGATATTTCGTCGTGCTCATTCTCATCGGCATATGGGCAAGCCGTAAAACCAACGAAGGACAAGGAAAATTCCTTGCCGCTCGCTCTTTACGCTGGCATCACATCGGTTTCTCTATGTGGGGAACCAACGTTGGTCCATCAATGCTCATCGCTTCAGCATCTGCCGGATTCACAACAGGTGTAGTATCGGGCAACTATGCATGGTACGCCTTTATCTTCATCGCACTGCTGGCATTTGTGTTTGCACCACGATACCTCGGCGAGAAAATCAACACACTGCCTGAATTCATGGGTAAACGCTTCGGACAGTCTACGCGCAATATACTGGCGTGGTATACGATTGTCACCATCCTCATCTCATGGCTTGCACTGACTCTGTTTGCTGGCGGCGTACTAATACGCCAGATATTCGGCATCCCGATGTGGGGCTCAGCCCTCATTCTGCTTGCCATATCTGCATTCTTCACCATCCTTGGCGGTCTGAAGGCTGTAGCATACACTAATGTCTATCAGATGGTGCTGCTCATCGTTGTCTCAGCTACACTGACAGTAGTAGGTATTGTGACCCTCGGCGACGGTTCTTTCTTCGGCGGCATATCAAAACTGGCTGATCCTGCCATTGTACCAGAGAACTACTGGCATTTGTTCCGCTCAGAAGAAGACCTGCCAGCATATTACTGGTTACCAATACTACTCGGATATCCTATTTCCGGACTATGGTTCTGGTGTACAGACCAGAGCATGGTGCAGCCTGTACTGGCAGCGAAAGATCTGAACGAAGGACAGAAAGGCACAAACCTTACTGGCTGGCTGAAGATTCTCGATGTGGCTATCTATATCATTCCTGGTATCGTATGCTTCGCTCTCGCAAAGACAGGATTCTTTGGAGCAGCAACCATCAATCCTGATGATGCATATATGACACTCGTAATGAGTCTGTTCCCGATGGGTATGGTAGGCCTCGTAATGGCTGTACTGACCGCTGCGTTGGTATCAACGATTGGCAGTTCGCTCAATGCTCTCTCTACGGTTTTCACAATGGATATCTACGTAAAGAAATTCAAACCGACTGCTTCTGCAAAAGAGATTTCACGCATGGGATATCTTGTAACCATCATCGGAGCTGTCGTATCAATAGCAATCACTATTGCTGTTGACAACATTAAGGGCATGGACCTATTCAATGTATTCCAGTCTGTGCTGTCGTTCATCGCACCTCCGATGGCAGCAGTGTTTGTCATGGGCGTGTTCTGGAAGCGCTGTACTACTCTGGCTGCAAACCTTGTCCTGTCACTCGGAACATTACTCAGCATCGCAACTGGTGTCTGCTATCTTTGGGTGATACCTAACGCAGCAGAACATGTACACTTCATGATGCTCTCATTCTATATCTTCTGTGCACTCATCATAATGATGATAGCTGTCAGCATGGCCGACAAGAATAAGACCGTACGCCCTGCTATGTGTGTCGCAAAGGAGAAAACATCTATCGGAGTGAAGGTATCATGGATTGTTCTCGCAGCAGTAATGATTGGACTGTATATATTCTTCAATTAATTTAAGAACAAACAAATATACATATTGACGAGTAGACAAGCAGGCCAATATGATGCAAGCTTGCCTACTCGTCTTTTTTATTTACTCCTCTCACAAAAAGAAATAAAATGGATAACACACAAAAACGGAATATACTTATGGGCCATGCTGCCCTTCTTAGTGCTAACGTGATGTGGGGACTCATGGCTCCACTTGGCAAAGACCTGCTAAACAGCGGCGCCATACCGTCTATGCCGCTTGCTGCAATACGCATTATTGCTGCTGCGCTGCTTTTCTGGATAGTATCACTTTCTGTACCGAAACACATTATTAGGAAAGAAAAAATAGAACGTCAGGACTGGTGGAAGATTATTATGGCGTCGCTGCTTGTCATTGGCGCTAATCAGGTACTGATAATTCTCGGTCTGGCAATGGCAAACCCTGTCGATGCCGCTATCATTTGCTCATCTACACCGATACTATGCGTACTGGTGACAGCCGTGCTTCTCCACCGATGGGTGGGATGGCTGAAGGGGCTTGGCGTAGCCATCGGTTTCGGTGGCATGCTGCTCTTTGTGTTGGGCGGTGATACTGCAGCAAGCGTCAATATGACTAATCCTGCACTGGGAAATATCCTGTGCATTGCAGCGCAACTGTGTGGCGCGCTCTATCTTGTCATGTTCACCGATATTCTGCAGAAGTATACACCATTCACGCTGATGAAATGGATGTTTCTCATCTCTGCGATCATTCTCGCCCCGTTCACTCTTGCAGAC
>JAFPAS010000199.1 GCA_017424205.1 Prevotella sp.
AATGTTGTCTTCCTCGCACCGCTTTGAGCCTTGGTCAAACGGTCCCTACGGAACAGAATACGTTTTTTCAGAATGGAATGCATACATAAACAGCAAAAGCGCCCAAACATGTTGGGCGCTTTAGCACCATACAGCATGATAGGTATTCTTGCTTCTTGAGCTATGTAGTAGAATCCGCGTTTCCATTCTTTTCTTGGGCTTCGCGTTCCTTCTGGTGTAATGACAAGCCTGAAATAGTCATTCTTTTTCGCTATCTCTGCAAGTCGGTTTGTCATGGATGATGCCTTGTCGCGATAAACAGGTATACCTCCCATTTTTTTGAATATCGAGCCAAGAGGCCAGAAAAACCATTCTTTTTTCATAAGGAAGTTAAATTTCATTCCTTCAGCATATGAATATAGCTGACCGATAATGAAATCCCAGTTAGAAGTGTGTGGTGCAAGACATATGATGCATTTCTGCGGATGAGTTTCAGTGATGTTTTTTTTCCATCCTCCGACAGTATATAGCATACATCTGCATATCTTAGATATAGACATTTTTTTAGTGATGATTATTGGTTCTGTGCTTAATAGCAAATGTTATAATATGAAGTGTTTCATTCTAAATAGGGTTCAAAATTAGCAAAAAAGTATCTGATAACCTAATTTAAATCTAAAAAAGTTCTTAAATGAGAGTTTTTTCGCTAGCATACAGCTCAAGTGTCAAATAAATGTGTTATCTTTGCGAAATAATTAATAGAATCACAGAATACTTAATAACATAAAAATATATCTAAACAATGGAAAAAAGTGCATTACAGATTGCTCGTGCTGCCTATCAGCCAAAGCTTCCTATTGCTTTGCGTGGCGCACTTAAGGCTGTAGAGGGTGAACCAACACAGTCGGTAGCTGACCAGGAAGAGATAGAGAAGCTCTTCCCAAATACATATGGTATGCCATACCTGAAGTTTGAACCTACAGACGAGACATCTCAGCCAGTTAAGGTGAATGTTGGTGTGATACTTTCTGGTGGACAGGCTCCTGGCGGCCATAATGTTATTTCTGGTTTGTTTGATGGCGTGAAGAAGCTTCATCCAGAAAACAAGCTTTATGGCTTTATTCTTGGTCCTGGCGGCCTTGTTGACCACAAGTATATTGAGATAACAGAAGAGCTTGTAGATGAATATCGCAATACAGGCGGTTTTGATATCATAGGTTCTGGCCGTACAAAACTTGAGAAGAAAGAGCAGTTTGATAAGGGACTTGAGATTCTTCAGGCACTTGATATTAAGGCTTTAGTGATAATCGGTGGTGACGACTCTAACACTAACGCTTGTGTCCTTGCAGAATACTATAAGGCAATCGGAGCAGACGTTCAGGTAATTGGCTGTCCAAAGACAATCGACGGTGACCTTAAGAATAGCGAGATTGAAACATCGTTTGGTTTCGATACTGCTACTAAGGTTTATTCAGAAGTTATTGGCAACATCATGCGTGACTGCAACTCTGCAAAGAAATATTGGCACTTTATTAAACTCATGGGTCGTTCGGCTTCTCACGTAACACTTGAATGTGCTCTGCAGACACATCCAAACATAACACTCATCGGTGAGGAAGTTGAGGCAAAGAATCAGACACTTGACGATGTTGTGACATATATAGCAGAGATTGTGACAGACCGTGCTAATCTTGGCATGAATTACGGTGTTGTTCTGGTACCAGAAGGACTTATCGAATTTATTCCAGCAATCAAGAAGCTCATAGCAGAGCTCAATGATATGCTTGCTGCAAACCAGGCAGACTTTGACCTTGTTGCAAGCGACCATAAGATTGACTACGTTCTTGCACATCTTTCTGACGAAAATGCTGCAATATTCCGTTCTCTGCCACTCTCTGTGTCTCGCCAGTTAGCACTCGAGCGTGACCCACACGGAAACGTACAGGTATCGCTTATCGAGACAGAGCAGCTTCTTGCAGAGATGGTTGCAAAGAAACTCGAGCAGTGGAAGAAAGACGGAATCTACACAGGCAAGTTTGCTACACAGCATCATTTCTTTGGATATGAAGGACGTTGTGCAGCTCCTTCAAACTTTGACGCAGACTATTGCTACAGCCTTGGTTTCAACGCTTCGATGCTTATCGCAGCAGGCAAGACTGGCTATATGTCAAGCGTGAAGAATACATGCCGTCCTGCTGATGAGTGGGTTGCTGGCGGTATACCTATCACAATGATGATGAATATGGAGAAGCGTAACGGTGAGATGAAACCAGTTATCCGTAAGGCTCTTGTTGAACTCTCTGGCAGACCATACAAATTCTTCGTATGCCATCGTTCAGAGTGGGCACGCAATACAAGCTTCGTATATCCTGGACCAATTCAGTACTTCGGTCCGTCAGAGGTATGCGACCAGCCAACAAAGACGCTTCAGCTCGAAAACATGTAATTCTTAGTGGAACTAAAGGTCGAACACGTAAAAGCCAATACAGAATCCTGATAGTTATGTTCTGTGCTTTTGGCCTTTTGAACATGTTCGACGTAAAATCCAATACAACAGAATCATTTGAAGAAAACACAGAAACGCACCAGCAAGAAACATGGTGTAACTAAGGTAACAATGCTCAGCCACCGCCCGTTATGGGTCTGGTGGTTGGGCGGTTTTGTTATAGTCGTGTTATATATCTGGGCGTTCTGGTATTTCTTTGTGTCACCGACAGCTTTCAGATGGCAGGCGCTGTATGGTGATGAAGATTATCCTGAAGGTTACGAAATTCATGGCATAGACATATCACACTATCAAGGCGATATAAACTGGCGCCTGCTACGCACTGCCAATATTGACAAATGTCCGATTAGGTTTGTCTTGATAAAGGCTACAGAAGGAACAACAATCCTTGATGAAAATTTCGAAGACAACTTCTATCAGGCCCGTGAACATGGATTTATTAGAGGAGCATATCATTTTTTCAGCAAGCGATCGTCTGCCAGAGACCAGG
>JAFPAS010000200.1 GCA_017424205.1 Prevotella sp.
AATTATCTATTACACAGAGAAAACTAAACGTCAAACGAACAATAAAAGAGTTATAATAGAACGAACTTAAACATACTCTATTATAACTCTTTATTATATATGTATACATGAAGAGTATCATACCAATTACAATTTTTCTGCTTCTTGCCATGCCTATTTTTGCACAAGACAAGGCTTTCAGAATACACGCAATACCTGATAGTACTTTTGCATTGATGCAAGGAAAGTCATGGAAGAAAGGGTGTAGCATATCACGATATGACCTTAGATATCTAACTCTGCTTCACATTGACGAAAATGGTGAAACTCATCAAGGAGAACTCATATGTCATAAGGATATAGCAAATGACCTGCTGGAAATCTTTCACGAGTTATACAAGCATCGCTACCCTATCCATTCTATCAAATTAATAGACGAATACGAAGGAAGCGACGAGGCATCTATGCGTTCAAACAACACTTCATGCTTCAACTACCGCCGCACCTCACGTGGTGGAATATCAAAGCATTCAAAAGGAATGGCTGTTGACATCAATCCATTATGGAATCCATGTGTACGAATTACTGCCACCAAAGACACTATCGTAGAACCAGCAAACGCAAAAAAATATGTAAAAAGACAACAAGCCAACTCAAATACGGCAAAATCCAAAATGATTAGTCACCACGATTTATGCCATAAACTTTTTACCAATCATGGCTTCAAATGGGGAGGCAGCTGGCGTAGCATGAAAGACTACCAACATTTTGAAAAATAACAACATACAGAACAAAAGAAATAAAAGTGCGGATAGATTTCACAATAACTGAATGCTACGAATCTAACGCAGGCGTTTAATAATGCATAAAAGCAGACAACATATAGTTAAAAATGTTTAATCGACTATAATTTACAAAACACAACATACTTATATTCAGAATAAAAGCAGTACCTTTGCAGGCTGTTAGGGGATACTGTGCCCACTCGTGTACTTTTAGATACATCATTCTGAAATATAACGAGGTAGGAGCATAAGTCCAAATTATTAACCATTTATTTATTTTTTATAACATGTCTAACTTCAAAAATGTGCAGCCACTCGACGATTTCAACTGGGAAGAGTTTGAGAATGGCGGCAGCCTCGGCAGCAACAAGAACGACCTTGAGAAGGCGTATGATGAAACACTGAACAAAGTTTCAGAACATCAGGTTGTTGACGGCAAAGTTATCTCTTTCGACAAGAAAGAGGTTATCATCAACATCGGTTACAAGAGCGACGGTATTATCCCAGCTTCTGAGTTCCGTTACAATCCAGACCTCAAGGTTGGCGACGTTGTAGAAGTATACGTTGAGAACCAGGAGGACAAGAAAGGTCAGCTGATCCTTTCACACAAGAAAGCACGTCTCTCTAAGTCTTGGGATCGTGTTAATGCAGCACTCGACAACGAGGAAGTTGTTCAGGGTTACGTTAAGTGTCGCACTAAGGGCGGTATGATCGTTGACGTATTCGGCATCGAGGCATTCCTCCCAGGTTCACAGATCGACGTACATCCAATCCGCGACTACGATGTATTCGTTGGAAAGACAATGGAGTTCAAAGTCATCAAGATCAACCAGGAGTTCAAGAATGTTGTTGTTTCTCATAAGGCACTCATCGAGGCAGAGCTTGAGCAGCAGAAGAAGGAAATCATCTCTAAGCTTGAGAAAGGCCAGGTACTCGAGGGTACAGTTAAGAACATCACTTCTTACGGTGTATTCGTTGACCTCGGTGGTGTTGACGGACTCATCCATATCACAGACCTTTCATGGGGCCGCGTAAGCAACCCACACGAGGTAGTAGAGCTCGACCAGAAGATCAACGTTGTTATTCTCGACTTCGATAACGAGAAGAAGCGCATCGCACTCGGTCTGAAGCAGCTCACTCCACACCCATGGGATGCACTCAATGCAGATCTCAAGGTTGGTGACCGCATCAACGGTAAGGTTGTAGTTATCGCTGACTACGGAGCATTCGTTGAAATCGCTCCAGGCGTAGAAGGTCTTATCCACGTTAGCGAAATGTCATGGAGCCAGCACCTGCGTTCAGCACAGGACTTCATGCACGTTGGTGACGAGGTTGAGGCTGTTGTACTCACACTCGACCGTGAAGAGCGCAAGATGTCACTTGGTATCAAGCAGCTCAAGGAAGATCCATGGGAGGCAATCGAGAACAAGTATCAGGAAGGCACAAAGCACACAGCACGTGTACGTAACTTCACTAACTTCGGCGTATTCGTAGAGCTCGAGGAAGGTGTTGACGGACTTATCCACATCTCTGACCTCTCTTGGACAAAGAAGGTTAAGCACCCATCTGAGTTCACTCAGGTAGGCGCAGAGATTGAGGTTGTTGTTCTTGAAATAGACAAGAAGAACCGTCGTCTCTCACTCGGCCACAAGCAGCTCGAGGAGAACCCATGGGATACATACGAGACAATCTACACACCAGGCTCTGTACACACAGGTAAGATCACAGAGATGATGGACAAGGGCGCAGTAATCACTCTCAACGAGGGTGGCGAAGGCTTCGCAACTCCTAAGCACCTGCAGAAGCAGGACGGCACACAGGCTGTTGCTGGCGACGAGCTCGAGTTCAAGGTGATAGAATTCGTTAAGGAGGCTAAGCGCATTATCCTCAGCCACTCTCGCACATTCGAGGAGGCTGCAGCAGCAGAAGAGGCTAAGAAGCGCGCAGCACGTCCTGCACGCCAGAAGAAGGAGGAGGCTCCAGTAATCCAGAACGTTGCAGCTGCAACAACTCTTGGTGACCTCGACGCTCTCGCTCAGCTCAAGGCTCAGATGGAGAAGGGTGAGTAATCATTCATCTCACATTACAATATCAAGGCTGTGTCAATCGACACAGCCTTTTTTTGTGCCCATAATAAAACAGCATGCAAAGAAGCCGCAGACAGATATACAGGACCTATCCAAGGGGCTGTTTCCATGATAGAAGACGGCATTAAAAACATAGCAAGTTTTCTTTAAAAATCCGAGTTATACGCATAAAATCTTTTGCACGCTCTATGAAAAACCACAATAATTGCTGTTTCACACATACAAAACATCAAAAAAGGTACCAATAGCATTAATTTACACCGTCAAACAGAGCAAACCAACTTATAAAAAGCTACCAACAGTATCGTCATTCGTAGCCTTTCACACACTCAGATGCTGCTTCTTGCTATGTCAGAATCAGCCGCCCTACCCTTCCTAATATGTAAACAACTATGCCACAAGCTTTTACGCAAAGGAAGATTTCCTTGCAATATTTTCGCATGGCCAGAGCTTAAAAATTCTACAGGCGATTCTCGCGCGTTAAAAAACGTAAAGTTTTCTATTTGAAGCACTACAACCTCAGCCTGCCAGAATTGCATGACAAGCAAACTCAAGAATTTCTCTCGTCATTTTTATCTTTTCTAACTAAAAAATTTGTTGCTATCATTTTATTTATATAAATTTGCACACAGATAGGCGAAAGCCTGTCTAAGACATATAGAAAATAAGAAGCGTTATGCTTATCTTGTGAAATGAAAACCTAGGAAATTTTCGATGTGCACAAGGGAAGGCATAGTGGTTCTCACGCATATAGCGTGGGCTGCTATCTCCATATCCGTGCACAGGGTTTTCCTAGGACCTTCATTTCAGACGTGGCATAGCAGTTCCACGCTTTTTAATCCTATAACGTCCTTGTGGTAGCTGAAGGACAGATAAATTTGTAATATCATGGGTATTTTAAATTGGTTTAAGCGAAATGACAACAACAAGGAAAAACTGAGTCATCTTAAAAATTTAGTTACGTTATCTTTGGCTGATGGCAAACTTGAAAAAGCGGAGTTAGCCGCAATATCCGCTGTTATAGGATCCTTGGGTTCCTTGAAGAAGATGATAAAGAGGACAGCCATG
>JAFPAS010000201.1 GCA_017424205.1 Prevotella sp.
CTATAGAGCGGTTTCATGCCGTATGGCTTCTTCAGGTAAATCTGTATTACCAGCGGCCATAGTTCTTCATTCCATGTCATGTTGTTCAGGGGTTTTGTCTGGTTTTGTTTTAGAGGGGAGTAGATAGTCTAGAGAATCTAGATATTCTAGAGGTTCTAGATTATCTAGAGATACTAGGCAATCTAGACACTATTAGTCCTTTCGGCTTTCTGCCATGAGCGCATGCTGCTTTATGCGCTGTATCATAGCCAGCAGACCATTAGCTCTTGTTGGCGAGAGATGCTCCTTCAGTCCTATCTCCTCGATGAAATAGAGGTCGGCTGTGAGGATATTGGCAGGTGTCTGGTCGCTGAGCACACGTATGAGCAGCGATATTATGCCTTTCACGATGAGCGCGTCGCTCTCTGCCTCGAGGTGTAGCAGCCCGTCGTTCATATCAGCCTGCAGCCACACACGGCTCTGACAGCCGTCTATAAGGTTGCTGTCAGTCTTATATTTCTCGTCGAGCGGTGCCTGGTCATTGCCCAAATCGATAAGCAACTGATAGCGGTCCATCCAATCATCAAGGTCCTGAAACTCTTCAATCACCTCGTTCTGTATTTCGTTTATTGTCATGTTTTTTTATTTTTGAGGCTCTAGATGTTCTAGAGAATCTAGAGAGTCTAGAAAATCTAGAATAAAAACTTTCTTCTTAATTATTCTGTTTCTCAAGCACAAAGAGCTTATCGCTCGGTCTTACCTTCTCTGGCACAGGTATTGATACGCGCTGTCCCTTAGCCGCACTCTCTACGGTCTGCAGGTCGTAGCGTATCTCCGTACACTCGAAACGCAGCGCACCTGTTGTCGGACCAGTAATGAGAAGCGTATCGCCAACCTTTATCTCGTAGGCTTCAACCTGGAATTCCGCTACGCCTATCTTTGAGAAGTGCTTTATTGTCTTAGCAGCATAAACCTTCTTCTCTGTGGCCTTCGAGCCGTATGAGTCGTTCCATTCGCCGAAAGTCTGACCCTGATAGTATCCGTCCCAGAATCCACGATTGAACACACGGCTGAGCCTTTCGTCCCATTCGTCTTTCTTCTCCTCAGTGAACGTACCGTCGAGCACCGCCTTTATCGCCTCGTCGTAGCAGCGCACCACGTTGTCAACATATTCCGCTCCACGCGCACGGCCTTCAATCTTGAACACTCTGACGCCCGACTTCATCATGCGGTCGAGGAAACGTATTGTCTTCAAGTCCTTTGGCGACATGATATACTTGTTGTCAATCTCTAGTTCAGTGCCCGACTCTATATCCTCCACACGGTATCCGCGGCGGCATATCTGCACACACTCTCCACGGTTGGCAGAGCGGTTGGCCTGATGGAGCGACAGATAGCACTTGCCCGAAATGGCCATACAGAGAGCGCCATGACAGAACATCTCTATGCGAAGCAGCTCGCCTGACGGTCCGCATACATTCTGCTCGACTATCTGGCGGTATATCTCAGCCACCTGATCCATATTGAGTTCGCGTGCCAGCACCACGACATCAGCAAACTGTGCGTAGAACTTCACCGCCTCAATGTTCGAGATATTGAGCTGTGTCGACAGGTGTATCTCCTGTCCTATGCTGCGTGCGTATGTCATAACTGCCACGTCGCTGGCAATGATAGCTGATATGCCAGCCTCCTTAGCCGCATCGACTATCTGGCGCATAGCCTCCAGGTCTTCGCCGTAGATTACGGTGTTGACTGTGAGATACGACTTGATGCCGTGCTCATGACACATGGCTGCAATCTGCTTCAGGTCAGTGATTGTAAAGGGATTAGCAGAGTGCGAACGCATATTCAGCTGCCCTATGCCGAAATATACCGACTGTGCGCCGGCATTGATGGCTGCCGCCATAGACTCATACGAGCCTACAGGCGCCATTATCTCATATTCTTTTCTTTTCTCGTTCATGTGTGCAAAGGTACAAAATAAATATGAAAGAGAGAAAAAAAGGAGAATAAAAAGGACGTATCAAGTTTTTTGTTTTCATTTTATAATGTTTATTTAACGCATATAAAGAACTGCCACCGCTAACCATCTGCTTGTAGCATATTGCAGCAGGCTCAATTACACGTCATAAGAAACACTGCATGCACACGGCGGAAGAGTGTGCTGCGCTGTGCCATAACAAGAAAAAAAATCAGTGATAGACAGCGTGATTACAGATTTTTTATTTAATTTTGCATCTGTCATGACTGCTGGCTGCCAATAAAGACTGTGTGTCCTGCTGCCGATACAGATAGCAAAAGAACTGAAAACATAGAAACTGGCGTTGACGACGACGGCTTCGGGCTGCATTTCCCTGACGGTATTTGTCTCACGCTAACTATTTGAGCTGCAACATAAAACAATCATGGCATACGGCAATAAAATCAACTGGATATGAATAAGGAAATCAACTGGATAAACTGGGCGAAAATATACGGCATGCTGCTGGTGTATCTCTATCACACCTCCTACTATCTGCACCTGCCCGATAGCGGCTATAATTTCTACGGACCGTTCTTCGTGAATGTATTCTTATTCATCAGCGGATATCTTATCTTCAGAAAACAACTGTCAACACCTGTCATTGACATACCAAAGAAGACATGGACACAAGGAGAAGGGCGCACAATGCTGTCGAACATTCTGTTCAGGATTGCGCTCCCTACGGTGATATTTTCCACAATAAACTTTTTTCCGAAGAAGATTCTGCGAGGGGAGCAGATTGAATTATGGAGCTTCGCCCACGACACGATTCTTGGCGGCTCGCTGTGGTTTACGTGCACGCTGACAGTGGCAGAGCTGCTGATTTTCTTGCTTCTTCTGTCGCGCTGGAGGTCTATCTGGTTCTATGTGGCATACGCATTCTGCATCGCTGCCGCAGGAGCATTCATCATGCAAATCTGCGCGACGGCTGACATATCGCTATCAGTGCCATGGCATTACACACAAGGCATGGTGGCTGTGCTATACCTGACGTTAGGCGGACTATACTGGAAAGCGGAGCAACGCATCGACCACATCTTGAGGGGAAGCCGCTGGGCGATGCTATTCATTGTCTATCTGGTTGTCATGTTTCTCACAGTAAACTTTGCCTGGCAGGATTTCATATTCGAGACACTCTTCTCTGACCTCATTCTTAACATCACTGGCGTACTGATGCTAATATACGTCAGCAAGCAGTTTGCGGCGTCAGACTTCGTAAATAAGCTTGCTACGTTAAGCATCGGACTGTATTTCCTGTCGGGTGCTGTGCCTAATATTCTGGCGGTGGCTTGGACAAAAGTGTTCGGCGAGGCAGAATCTGCCGCATGGATAGTGCTTACCGTATGCTCTTTTGCAGTGTCTGCATGTGCTGTATGGCTTATCAAGAGATACATTCCGTGGCTGTTCGACCTGCGGCTGCTGAAGAAGAAAGGATGCTGATAGAACATTGTTCACAGCAAGTGAAAACGCAGTTATCTGTACTCTACTTCTAACTTTGTCCACTCGTCAACTTGCGAAACACTTAACTTGTCTACTCATTTACTTGTCTACTCGTCTACTTTGTCAACTTGTCTACTCGTCTACTTTGTCAACTCGTCTACTCGTTAATGATTTTTGCGGGCTGAAGGCCCGATGCTTCTCCATAGCCCAGGGCAAGCGAAGCGGCAC
>JAFPAS010000202.1 GCA_017424205.1 Prevotella sp.
CGTATACTCCGATATGTATTGCTGTAGTTGGGGGATGGATAGGATGGGTTACTTTTGGTTTGTTATGGGCAGTTGTTATTGCTGGCACTGTGTATAAGATCGTTGCGATGGGTAAATATCCCAAACTCTCTCTTGCATTATATCTTACGATGGGGTGGAGTATTGTTTTTATTGCAAAGCCCGTATTTGAGAGATTGTCGTTACTCTCTATGATGCTGATATTTGCTGAGGGATTGCTCTATACTGTTGGCACATATTTCTTTGCTAAGGACAGTAAACGACATTTTCATGCTATTTGGCATGTATTTGTGCTTCTCGGAGCTATAGCTCATTGGAGTGCCATCCTCACTATTATGCTTGGGTATTAAGGATTATAGAAATAGGGCAGAATGTAATTAGTTACAGTAACATTTATTTTATGAAATACATGAAGGCAATAATATTTGACTTAGCAGGTGTAATACTAAATCTTAATCTTGAGCGTGACACACGTGCACTTAATGATGTGGGATTACCCGACTTTGCAGGTTGTCTTGCTGATGATGCTATACGTATACCGATGCTTGCATATCTTAACGGACTGTCTGATGTTGAGACATTTTGTCATGATTTGCGTCCAAAATGTCGTCCAGATGTCACTGATGCAGAAATGCTTTGGGCTATGGATGCTGTGCTTGATGATATTCCTCGCTCACGCATTGATATGCTTCTGTCGTTGCGAAAGAATTATCGTGTTTTTCTGCTGAGCAATATCTATGATGCAGCATGGAAGCATGCTGTAAAGGAAATAGAACGACACGGAGTGTCTGTATCAGATTGCTTCGATTATACTTTCCTATCGCACGAGATGCAACTTGCGAAACCTGATCCGAAAATATTCCAGGCAGTTATCGATGCCACAGGAATAAATCCTGAAGAGACTTATTATTTTGATGACACAAAAGAGAATATTGACATGGGTGCAAAATTTGGGTTCCGCTCTATCATTGTTCCTATGAACCAACTGGAATCTGTTATAGACATATTATAATGCGTGTGCGTCCGCGCACATACATTGTTTTATTAATACATATGTGGCATATCTATACGTATTAGTATAAATATGCCGTTTTTTTGTAATAATCATACTTGAATAATATATGCTATAAATAAAAAAACGCGTCAGGGACGTGGTGTCCTGACGCGTAATGTATTGTTCCGTTCTGCCGTTTGTGGCAGAAATATAGTGAATTAGTATTTGCTTGATGTGTCGTAACCCATCATTTCCATTTCGAGTGAAGCCCAGATGAAAGGACCAACGCCCTTTGCATCGTTGTCACGGATTGGCTCGCTCAGATAATATTCGAATGAACCATCACGCTTCTCGTTGTGCTTAACTTTTCCCTTTGGATTAACTTTCTTCATTGCCTTAACAACCTCTGGTGTTGCAGCAGGGCCGAGACCTGCAACTGCGCAGCACTCTGTGAGTGAGATTGTCTTATCTGCATCCATGCGGATAAAGTTGTTGATGATGCCCTTGTATGCTTTGACACCAGCGTTGAGATATTTAACGTCTTTCACATATCCCTTGCGGTATGCCTTGAGCATTGAGTAAGCGAACATTGATGTACATGTTGATTCAAGGTAATTGCCCTTGCGCTCAGGGCTGTCCATTACCTGATACCATGTGCCAGTCTTTTCATCCTGCCATTTGATGATAGCATCGAAGTCTTTCTGGAGTACATCCATGATTTCACCGCGACGTGCGTAGTCAGCTGGAAGAGCGTCAAGAAGTTCTACAAGTGCCATTGTATACCAACCCTGTGCACGACCCCAGCAGTGCTGGCTTAGACCTGTGGTCTTATCTGCCCAGAATGTGTGGTTTGTCTCGTCCCATGCGTGGCGGTTAAGGCCTGTTTTTGGGTCAAGAGTGCGTGTGTAGGTTTTGAGAATCTGCTCTGTAGCATCATCGTAGATTTTCTTTGCCTGCTTTGCCTTCATCATTCCTTCACGTTCCATCATATTAGTTGTGAGCACGCGGAATGGGAGTCCCATAAAGATACCATCAAGCCATACCTGATATGCGTAGATTGCCTTGTGCCAGTATACACCGTCTTTTGTACGTGGCTGCTTCTCCATCTGTTTCATCATTGTCTGTATGGCAAGGAGATTCTTTGCTTCAGGATAGAGCTCATACATGCGTGTTACGAAGTGACCTGTGCGAATATTGTCAAGGTTGTAGTCAAGGATGTTGTATCCAGTGATATCGCCCTGTTCATTGATCATCTGATCTGTGTACATCTTGCAGTATTTCAGAATATCTTCATTACCATACTTCAAATATGTATCAAGCATAGATTCGAGTTCGATGCCCATTACATATGACCATTTGCCTTTAGGGTGCTTGTTTGAGTCAGTGAAGTCAAGATAGATAGAGTTTGGTACACGCTGCATCTCTGACCATGTAAGCCACTCGCTATAGTGCTTGAAAGGCATTTCTGCAAATACAGGCTTGCCGTTGATGGTAAGATTATTGAAGTGTACATCGCGCATACGGTTTTCTTTTACGAAAGGTTCTGCTTCCACACCGTTGAATGTACAGTTATTTACATGGATGTCATACACAGCTTCAGCCTCCTGTATGCCATTGATTATGACACCATGTCTTGACTTCTGGCATGTCACGTTCTCCATCCAAACGTTATGTACGTATGGGATATGGCCGCGCTCTGCTGCTTCACGTGGCTGGTAGTTGATGTTAATGCGGAGTACAGCTTCTTTACACTCACCAACTTTAACGTTGCGCATGAATACGTTCTTTGTTTCGCCACCACGGCATGTATTAGTCTTAATACGGAGTACGCGGTCGAGGTTTGGAGAGTCCATTTCGCAGTTTTCAGCAAATACGTTCTCGACACCGCCTGAGATTTCAGAACCGAGCACTACACCGCCATGACCGTCAGCCATCTTACAGTTGCGGATGATGATATTTTTTGATGGGCGACCATCGCGGCGTCCATCGCCATTACGTCCAGACTTGATAGCGATACAGTCGTCACCAGTGTCGAATACGCAATTTTCGATAAGAACATTTTCACATGATTCAGGGTCACATCCGTCACCATTAGGTCCTTCGTTGTATACCTTGACGCCACGTACTGTGATGTTCTTTGAGAACATAGGATGCATCACCCAGAATGGCGAGTTGAGCATTGTTACTCCTTCGATAATGATATTCTCAGAGTTTACCAGATTTACAAGCTGCATACGGAGTCCGCGTCCCATGCCAAATATACGGTCTTTAATAGGTACGTTATCTTCGCACATCTGCTGAAGCTGTGCTCGTGCACCCATTGTCTCACCCTCACGTGGGAATTTGCTGCTTTCTTTTGTTACGCCTTTCTTGTAACCGAAGAATTCTACTCCTGTCCACTGCCAGAATGTTTCATTAGAACCATTACCGTCGATTATACCTTCGCCGGTGATACCGATGTTCTTTGCACCATTAGAATAGATACATGGCGAATAGTTATAAACGTCGAGACCTTCATAGCGTGTGTAAACAAGAGGATAAAGTTCTGGTTCAAAAGCGAACTTGAGAACAGCATCCTTCTCAATTACGAGGTTTACGTCAGAGAGAAGTGTGATAGCTCCTGTCATATATGTTCCTGCAGGTATAACAACCTTTCCTCCGCCATTCTTTGAAGCTTTCTCAATGGCTTTGTTTATGGCTTTCTGATTTTTTGCAGCCGAGTAGGTTGTTTTAATTGCAGGCTTGTAGATCTTCTCATTGAAGGTTGGAGCCTTGATGTTCTGCTCTATCTGCTTGTATAGCGCATCGTCCCATCCTTCAGCGAAAATCGCGAGAGGGAGGATAAGAGCGAAAATACTGAATAACAGTTTCTTCATAGATTTGATTTTTAATTGTTGGTTATTTATTGATGTTAATGTTTATTATATTTGATGTGCAAATTACATTTTTGCACTAACGGTAACGTTCTCAATTGTTACGTCTTTCACAAGACCTGTTTTGTAAACAGGTTCTGCAGACAGACCTTCGAACTTACAGTTCTTAACGTTGATGTTGTAAATCTGTGGTGTCTTAGAGTCATTCTCTGTTAAACCGTTAAGAAGTATACCATATTTAGACTTTTTGCATGTGATATTCTCTACATAGACATTTCTTACAGTAGGAATATGTCCGCGTTCAGCAATTTCTTTTGGCTCGTACACAAGATTGATTCGCATAACAGCTTCGCGACATTCGCCTACACGGATGTTACGAACGTAGATGTTCTCGTTTATACCGCCGCGGCATGTATTTGTCTTTATGCGTACAACGCGGTCGAGGTTTGGTGAATCCATATCGCAGTCTTCTGCGAATATATTTGTGCAGCCGCCTGATATTTCAGAACCTATAACAACGCCACCATGACCATCTGCCATTTTACATTTTCTGATTATGACGTTTTTACATGGTGTGTTAGCGCGGTGTCCGTCAGCATTGCGTCCAGACTTCAGAGCAATACAATCATCGCCTGTGTGGAATGTGCAGTTCTCAATGAGCACGTCTTCGCATGATTCAGGGTCGCATCCGTCACCATTAGGTCCTTCATTATAAATAGTAACGCCACGTACTGTGAGATTCTTTACAAAAATTGGATGTATTACCCAGAAAGGAGAGTCACGGAGTTCTACACCTTCAATGATTGCGTTCTGGCAACGTAGGAAGTTAATAAGCTGAGGGCGTAATCCCTTTCCCTTACCAAATACACGTTCAGCTGTTGGAACGTTGTTGTCAGCCATTTTGATGAGAGTAGCTCGTGTACCCACTTTGTCTGTTCCCTGCCATTCGTCAACACCTTCATGGTAGCCGTGATGCTTATTACCTTTCATATACCACCAGCGCTCATTAGAACCATTGCCGTTGATGATACCTTCACCAGTAATACCAATGTTCTGTGCATCAACAGCATAGATACATGGCTGGTAGTTTATGATGTTGAGTCCTTCCCAACGTGTTTCTACGTTAGGGTAGAGGTCTCTGTCAAATGCAAATATAAGTTCTGCATTCTTTTCAACTACAAGGTTTACATTTGAAAGTAATGTGATTGCTCCAGTCATGTATTTTCCTGCAGGGATAACGACTTTTCCACCACCGTTCTTTGATGCCTTTTGTATGGCTTTATTGAAAGAGGCTATGTTCAAGTCGGTATAAGCTGAGTGGATGGTGTATTTCAATTCATAGGAATTAATCAAGTCGATTGTGCTCTTATCGTCACTTATTTCTCTAAACGGTCTTTCATGGGTTATTTCAAAGTATTCTATTTTATCCATGGCTTCAAAGATTTCCAGGGACTCCTCAAGTGGAATATCCTCGCTTGCCAAATGGGATGCTC
>JAFPAS010000203.1 GCA_017424205.1 Prevotella sp.
AATTCCAAGCAAGCTTGATTGCGTTCGGTTTGCACTATCTTTGCATAAGATAGGCTGCACCTCAGCAATTTCAAACAAGCTTGATTGCGTTCGGTTTGCACTATCTTTGCATAAGATAGGCTGCACCTCGGAAATGGATACAAGCATTCTCTTCTCTCGGTTTGCACTATCTTTGCATAAGATAGGCTGCACCTCAGCAATTTGAAGCAAGCTTGATTGCGTTCGGCTTGCACTATCTATATATAAAATATAACAGACAGATGAAAAAGATTTCATATTTATATACTATTCTTTCACGACACAAGTATCTGATAGTAACTGTGGTTGGCGTACTTGTGATAGGATTTCTTGACACTAACAGTATATACCGCCGCATAGAACTGAGTTATGAGATACTCGATTTGAAAAATGAAATAGAGCAGTATGAATCAGTGTATAAGGCAGATCTTAACCAGTTGCGCGATTTAGAGCGTGATCCACGTAATATTGAACGCATAGCACGAGAGCGCTATTTCATGAAGGCGGACGATGAGGATATATATGTTCTTAGTACAGATCCGCGCGGACCACAGGATATGATGAAAAAGGAGGAGGGCAATGAAACGGAAGAGTAAGAAGTTGGATAGCGTTATGCTCGTGGGAGCAGCGCTAATGGTTTTTTGCGCCGTAGCTGTAATGTGTGGCGTGCTGGTTATGTCTCAGAACATGCGTGAGGCAACGTTGGCTGTTGCACCATGGGGATTCCTTGTTGGCTCGGTGTTATACGTTGTTGTACAGCGCATACAGACAGAGAAGACAGATGTGCTGACAATCGCACGACTAAATTCTATACGTTTGTTGTCGGGAATCTGTTTCATACTTTCTGGCTTGCTGATGGTGGAGCAGTATAACGGATTTGTCAGAGAAATTGCCGTCTTTGATATTAACAGCTATATGATGTATATGCAGATTGTGTATAACAACTGGGTGGTACTTCTGCTCATCGGTTCGCTCCTGCAGTTGTATACGTCATACAGATTGTCATCAGAAAACCGCAAACGTGGGTAAGCTTAACGACTGCTTGAATATACGTTAAAAACATATAAAAGCGATACGCAATAAATTAAATAGCATGAAAATGTTTTCGTAGATGCATTTATCATGCTATCTTTGCATAAGATAGGCTGCACCTCGGAAAAAAATACGAGCATTCTCTTCTCTCGGTTTGCACAAATCCAATCATAAAAATTATTGCCCAATATAAAATAAAAAAAGAATAGATGAATAAAATTCTATACGCCATAATGGCAGTATTAGCATGTACATCATGCACAGGCTCATATAATATTCAAGGAACATCGAATATTGCGTTACTCGATGGTCGTATGCTTTATTTGAAAACCATGCATGACGGCGAACTGAAAACTATTGACTCTTGCGAGGTGGTGCACGGACAGTTTAAGTTTTCTGGATCTACTGACACCATTAGCATCGCCACTATTTATATGGATGATGAAGGTGTTATGCCTGTGGTAATAGAAGAAGGCGATATTACTATTCAACTGAATAATACAAAGCAGGTTTGTACGGGTACTGACCTTAACGAAAAGCTGTTTGACTTTATAGAGAAATACAATAGCCTGCAGAGCAGATATAATGACATCTCACATCGTGAGAATCAGGGTATTATGGACGGCGCTAACATGGACTCTATATATAAGGTGCTGACTGCCGATATGGAGGCTATCGCAATAGAGGAAGACAAACTCATTACTGGCTTTATTTGCGAGAACTTCGACAATGTACTCGGTCCTGGTGTCTTTATGATGGTTACATCTGGTTATAGATATCCACAGCTGACACCTTGGATTGAAGATATCATGAGCAAGGCAAGTGACGCCTTTAAGAATAATGAGTATGTGAAGGACTATATGTCAGTGGCAGAACGCAACCAAAATATAGGCAATGGTATGGAAGCACCAGCCGTAGCTCCTGTTGCTCCTGTTGCACCAGTAGCTCCTGTTTCAGGAAATGGTGGAAGCGTACTTCCTCCAACTCCAGCAGAGATGGCAGAACCGGTGAAGTAGAGTGGTTAATGGTTAACGTTTAACGGTTAACGTTTAACGGTTAACGTACGTTAGTTAAATACCATCTGTCTTTGTTTGCCTATCTGCAAAGTATGCATAAATAACTGGGATAATATAATGAATAGCAGAAAGACAATAATACGTAATGGCACAATCGTCAATGAGGGACGAAAAGAACGTGCTGATATTATTATCGATAATGACAGAATAGATGCTATCATATATGATGGCAATATTCCCCGCGGTGACTATTATGAGATAGATGCTGCGGGGTGTTTTGTTTTACCGGGTGTAATAGATAGCCATGTTCACTTTCGTGACCCTGGATTGACGCATAAGGCTGATATCGAAAGCGAGAGCCGTGCTGCTGCGTATGGCGGCGTGACTTCTTATTTTGATATGCCGAACACAAAGCCGCAGACGACAACTATTGATGCACTGAACGATAAGTTTCAGAGAGCGGCAGAGGTGAGTCATGTAAATTACAGCTTCTTTTATGGAGCGACGAATGACAATGTCGATACATTTGACAAACTGGATGTTACACGTATTCCTGGCATAAAACTTTTTATGGGTTCATCTACAGGCAATATGCTTGTGGATAATGCTGAGATGCTTAATAGCATTTTTGCGAAGGCAGCACAGCGTTCTCTCCCAGTTATGGCACATTGCGAGGATACAGATATCATTGACCGTAACGCAAAAGAGATAAGAGAGAAATATGGTGATAATGCAGATATCTCTTTTCATCCTGTTATCCGTTCGGCAGAGGCATGCTATGATTCTTCGCAGAAAGCCGTAGAACTGGCTTCAAAAAGTGGCGCCCATCTACATATAGCTCATCTGTCAACAGCAGACGAACTTACACTTCTCGATAAGGATAATGTCACTGCAGAAGCAACTGTTGCGCATCTGCTATTTGATGAGGCTGATTATTCTAAGCTTGGCGGCCGTATAAAATGCAACCCATCAATTAAGTCGGCTGCTGACAGAGAGGCATTGCTTCATGCCGTAGCAGACGGACGAATACAGACAATCGGTACAGATCATGCTCCGCATACGTTAGAAGAGAAACAGGGTGGGGCATTGCAGGCAGTTTCGGGTATGCCGATGCTACAGTTCTCATTAGTCATGATGCTTGGACTTTCAGACGAGGGATATCTTTCTATAGAGAAAATAGTAGAACTGATGTGTCATAATCCTGCACAAATCTTCGGTGTGTGTGAGAGAGGTTTCTTGCTCGAGGGATATAAGGCAGATATCGCTATTGTCTCTCCGTGTGACGAATATGTCATAACGAAGGATGATATTCAGAGTAAATGCGGATGGAGTCCTGTTGAAGGACATACTGTAAGATGGGCGGTGAAACATACATTATGTAATGGCATGCATATATATAATAATGGAGTGTTTGACCTTCAGTCACAAGGCGAGGAGATACGTTTCTGTCATTAATAACTGATAAATGGCATTCTATGATTAAACTTTTGTTCCGTATATACCAAATTTTAATCTTATTGCCTGTTGTGGTTATTATAACCATATTTGTAGGTATTTTGATTATGCTGGTGTCGCCGCTTCTGCCCGAATCAAGACGTGTTGCATACAACAGCTTTATGGGCAAGATGTGGGGAAAGACTATAGTGCTATTTTCGCTACTGCCAGTGACGGTTGAGGGGCGTGAGAATATAGAGTCGGACAAAAGTTATGTATTTGTAGCTAATCACCTTAGTTGCTATGACGTTTTTCTTGTATTCGGATATTTGAACAAGAATATTAAATGGATGCTTAAGGCTTCGCTTATGAAGATACCTTTTCTTGGCGGAGCATGCCGTGTGAGTGGCTTTATTCCTGTAGATACGTCTTCGCCAGCTAAGGTTCATGAAACCTATACTAATGCATGCAAGGCAATGGGTGATGACGTGTCAATGGTGATTTTTCCGGAAGGACGACGCTCTATTGACGGGAAATTAGGACCATTCCGCCGCGGAGCATTCCTGATAGCAGATAAATTACAGAAGCCAGTTGTGCCGATAACAATTATCGGAACGTATGAAGTGATGCCACGTCACCGTGATTTCATGTTTATCACCCGTACACCTCTCAAAATGATAATTCATGAGCCGATATTCCCCCAGGCGGATGAAAACAATGCAGAATACTTCAGAAGAGAAAGTCGTAATGTTATTGCACGGCAGATAGAGGAAAGTAGATGACAGAGTATAAGTTTCTCTTTTCCTCTTTGCTCTCTCCGTATTACAAGGCAAGCGGAACTTGCGAAAGTTAAATAAATATACTCAATTTTCAGATGTTAACAATTGAGAATGCAAGAGTACCAACAGTTTCCATGTGGCAGATTGAGCCCTGGTTGAATGCTACGAAGGGAAGGTCATACTTGTCGATAATCTTTGAGAGACCTGCTGTGAGTCTGTCACCCAT
>JAFPAS010000015.1 GCA_017424205.1 Prevotella sp.
AGGAAAGGATTTTTCTTCTGGAATTCAGAAGAAGTCTTTGCATATAGCGCACTGAGATTATTGCTGTATGCAACAAACTCTGGCTCATTTCCCTTGAAACGCTCGAGGCCAAGAGCAACCTCACGTGTTCCTACTAACTGCATAAGGAAATACTCTGCTGTACGTGGCTTGCCGGCATCAACATATTCCTGTGCTCTTTTTAGTGTCCAGTTCCACTTGTCTACAGTACCTTTTCGGTATGCAGCGAAGTCTTCCGGAGTCTTACACTGTGTGTATAATGGGTGTGTAGACTTTGGTTCGCCTTCCCAAAGGATAGCCTTGAACTTTCCAACAGCATCATTATACTCCTTGCCGAAAGCCTTGAAATCCTTTATTCTAAGCAATACCGCACCATTTTTCTTCATTGCGGATACTTTTCCGACACACCATGTAGTACGATCAAAGAAATCACCTGACATCAACTCGGTGTCATTAGCTTCAATAGCTTTCTTCCAGCGATAGAGATAATAGAGTGCGTTAGCTTCAATTACTTCGTCATAATTACCCTTGTCAGCATTTGCCTGCAACTCATTCCAGTCTGTCTTGCGCGCTGCTGCATACATTCCGAGATTGTCACCCTTGAAGGCTACAGACTTGTCGTCGAAATAACCCCAGTTTGAGTAGATATACTCATAGTCTTCCAGCTGAGCCTTGGTTTTTGCTTCTTCTACCTTCCCTTTTACAGATGCAATCTTGCCTTCGCCATCGACAGCAGCTTTGATTTCCTCTTTGCTCTCTTTAATCTTCTTGTCCTTTACTACTGACTCTGCCTTCTTTGCAAGATTCTTCAGTTTTCCAAACTGAGCATTAGCTGTGCCTGCAGTGAAGCAGACAATCATAAGCATAAATAGTATTCGTTTCATAACATTAAAAATTTAAGATTATAAAATTAGTTTGACTCTTATCTGATTAGCATGCGGAAAGAGTGTGAGGAGAAGGTTTGCCTACCAGACACCCGCTCACGCCCTGCCGCACCACACTTTATTTCTGTATGTATTTCTTTCCGTTGCGTATAACAACTCCCTTGTATGTGTCGCCTACCCTGACACCACTGATGCTGTATGTTGGCGATTGCTTCTCGTCGGCTGTAACATTCTCAATGCCTGTCGGGTCTGCGCCTTTATAAATCTGAAGCGTACTGTTTCGCTGGCCGTCAACGGCAAAGCCGCCTAAAGAACTGTCGAATGCCGAGCCTCGCGGATAATTAACATAGCAATCTGTGAGAACTATGCTCTTGAATCCTCCCGTTGCGGAATTGCTGTTGCCTACAAGCTGCGCCTGGACATTGATAAATTCCAAGTTGCTCGCACCATTGCCATACAAAGCAAAGTCCTTTGCATTGACATCAAGGATACCACCTTCTACTGTAAG
Organism: Prevotella sp.; assembly: GCA_017424205.1. Classification (GTDB taxonomy): domain Bacteria; phylum Bacteroidota; class Bacteroidia; order Bacteroidales; family Bacteroidaceae; genus Prevotella. The sequence continues at coordinate 1,411 of JAFPAS010000015.1, forward strand.
CGTTCCAGCAAGCTGACTGATTCCACACGGTACGGTCTTAGCGACAATCTCAAGAATGCCATTTCCAATGGCAGTCAGCTTTGTTGACTCGCAGAAGACCATTGCGTGATCAGCTGCAGAAACATTGAAACAGCTGCGTCCGCTATACTGTATCTCAAGTCCAGGAATAGCATGATCAATTACTGGCGCACTCGCAGGAGCAGGATTGCAACTCTTTATGCTAAGCACCTTTGCCGACGGATCGTAAGACATTGTGCCGTTGCCGAGAATGTCTGAAGCATTGGCTGACGTCACCTGATTTCCGCAAACGAAGAGCTCGTATTTTCCTGTCTGCTGGGTGTTTATCTCAACATTTGTGCATAAAACGCCATTCACGCAGAATCCATACTTAGATGCGTCAAAAGATGCATTTGACGGCGACACCAGATAGCAGTCTTTCAATGTGGCCGAGACATACTTATATATAGCACCTTGCTGGCCGCTAATCTTCATGTTTGATTTTGTGGCATTGAATGAAAAATTTGCTGTCTCTGCGCGTGCAAGCATACCGTATGTCTTGCCAGCAAGTTCGACGTCTGTCTCCTTGAATTCTACTGCGCCTGCCACCTGATACAACGCCACATCGGTATTGCTCTTTACAACAAACTTGCCGCCAGTGAACGTTGTGCCACCTTCAAGACACATTGCCATATCGTCCTGTGAAACGAGAGTGTTGGTTCCTGTACCGCTGACAATGAGGTTCTTACGCTTAGAATCGAGCACGATGCCTTTATATGTAAGGTTGGCATTCTTGAGTGCGAGCACGCCCGTCTGATGGTTATATGTCACGGTTCCGTCGCCAAAGACATTCTTACGGTTATGCGACTGTACAACACGTCCTGCAATGATGAGTCCATAGTCACTGACATAGCCTATATTTACCGTGCCGCATGTCGCTCCGTCCTTTCTTACGGCATTGGCATTGGCATCATATGCCACACCATTGTCAACAAAATCATGGACATCGCCTGTATATACGCCACCAACATTAATGATGGCATCGCAGTCTGAGCTGTTGGCCGTTGCTTTCAGACAATGTGACTGCATGTTAGACGCAAATGCAATCGTGTTTTTCCCCGAACCACTTAATGCGTATTTGTCGCCAGAGAGATAGGCGGACAACGTCTTAAACATGACATTGCCTGATGCCATTATTGCGCCATAAGAGACATTAGACGACTGCTGTACATATAATGTCGGAATCTCATTGTCTACTATATGGCCTTCTATTTCAAGACTGGCTGTTGTGTTACAGTATATACTATGTCCGGTAGATGACTTGATGTAATTGGCGCGCTTCTGCACATCTATCTTCATATATTTGTCTGCATAGACTGCGATGCCTCGTGTTGAACAGATGTATCCGCCTTCGTTGTAATTCCTTTGGGCGAGTTCAAGAACATCGACATTCTTTATGCCTCCGTATGTAAAATCGGTTGTGCCATTCGACTTAACAAACAGACGAGCTCCGTGAACCTTCACTTTCGGGATTCTCACTGTAGAGACGTCTGTACCGATACATTCTTTATTCGCTTCCATATTTACAATGACATTCTCAAAGATGATACTATCATTGGTCCTTACGTTAATTGGCTTAGTATCAGCATAAGTAGACACGAGCTTAATTTCTGCTCTATCGCCTGTGCTAAGATTTTCACCTATAAACTTAACAGGATTTCCACTGATAAAGAAACAGTTTGTAGAAGAATTGATACTACCCTTATTGCCCTGTATAACGACAGTCACCAGTTCGTTAAAGTCTTGTATCATAATTTGCTTCGTGAGATTTACACTGTTTAGTTTCAACTCACGTTTTTCCTTATTCCATGTTACTCCTAAGTCGGCAAGCGTTTGAGAAACTGTAATGTGTTTACCCTCAATCATAAGAGTCTGGGGGAATATATCCATAACACAAAACACTAAAAACACAAATGTAATAATTCTTTTCATCATGATATATCCTTTCTAAAAGTAATGATTATGTTTTCTTTTGCAAATATACTGCCTTTATAAATATTTTTCTTTAACCACAACGACATTCTTTTGTACTCAAAAAACAAAATAGCAAGATTGTAGTTCTTATTTTAACTCAAAACATTACAAACTTACAATTATTGTCACTTCAGACATCTTAATTTTAACAGAAAAGGCAAATAAAATAAAATCATTTTCCTTTTTCTTCAAACAAACAAAATATCTTTTACACATGTCACCGATTGAAAGCCGGCACCATCTACCTTTACGCAGCATGTACAGAAAAAAAAGTTTTTATACTGACCAACAACTACACTATAACAAAACAAACGGGAAGCTTATAAAAGTATTTTAATATTCACCCATCTGCACGCCATCTGCACGCCAATAATATCCTGAACCACAATGCGTTTTCAGAACAGTGCAGATATGCATTTTTCAAAAAAACAACAGTAGAGAAGGTATAGCGTTTGCTGGATTCATAAACGAAAGCCATATCAAGCTAATACACATACACAAGACAACGAAAAGATGGGCAGCCAAGGGAAAGTACACAATGGGCTGGTTCTACAGATTCAAGTTGCATCTTATAATCAATGAAATGGGAAAAATCAAACAATGGCAGCTTACACCTGGAAACGTAGATAACAGGGCGCCGCTGAAAGATAGCGAATTCACGGAGAAGCTCTTCGGAAAGCTCTTCGCCGACAGAGGGTACATCAGCCAGGACCTCTTCGAGAAGCTTTTCGTTAATGACATACATCTGGTTACGAAAATCAAGAAGAACATGAAAAATTCTCTGACTGACCTACATGACAAAATTCTGCTCAGAAAACGATCGGTTATTGAGACCATGAACGACGAGCTTAAGAAAGTATGTAATATAGAACATACAAGGCACAGGTCTGTTGGCAACTTCGCAACCAATCTGTTGGCTGGACTTATTGCATACAATCTCTTGCCTAAGAAACCATCGATGAATATCGAAATCATAGACAAAAGCAAAATTATTGCATAAAGATTACGCCAAGCTAATGTTGCGCATAATCTAAACTGCTGAGGATACCAACAGACATGGCAAGCTACATCGGCCGGGAATCTGTTCTCACTTTCAAGGAATGTTCTAAAAATTATACCGAGTTGATTTTCACGTTTCTTTCATGTATGCTTTTATAAGTTGAAAAAAGAAACATAGCGGACTATATAACAGATGGAATTTAACGAAATAACACAGAAAGAGACGAAAAGCGACCGAAACAGAAACAATAGAATAAGTGAACACTTAAATTCGTAATTTTTAGAACGCCCCTTAAATCTATAAATTATAGAATATCCCATAATTATATCTTCAACATTACCCGAAATCCACGACACACAGATATACAACGTACCGGAACTATCAATTTACTTCTCTGCTCTACATTAAGCAAACTGCCCTCACACAAGAAAATGAGATATCCCACAATTACTTTTAGAGTTTATCACAACTGATAAAATCTATCACAAAACGCCATCTGCACATGACATAACACAATAATAACGTTTTGAATTCTAACAGTTTCCAAAAGACTATCC